>NZ_JALBGZ010001052.1:0-1582 GCF_023006515.1 Bradyrhizobium sp. PRIMUS42 | reverse complement strand
CCGTTCAGGCACGCCATGGCCGCGATGCGGCCGGGCATGCCATCGAGCAGGCTATGGCCGACATCGCCGAAGGCCTGGTGCAGGCCGGCGTCCGGCGCCTGATCGTTGCCGGCGGTGAGACGTCCGGTGCCGTGGTCGACCGGTTGAAGATTCCTGGATTTCTCGTCGGAGTAGAGATCGCCCCGGGTGTCCCGGTCCTGCGCGCGGTCGGTGCGGACGCGGGCGAGATGTTGCTTGCCCTTAAATCGGGCAATTTCGGCGGCGCGGAGTTTTTCACGGACGCGCTTGGCCTCATGCGCTGAGCGCAGGGCATTCTTAGCTGCCCGTTCATTTCTTTCTGGCTTCCGTACTCGTACGGAGTCGTAGTTAACATCTGCTCAGGTGCTCTGGTGTTGGATGTCGGCGCTGCTCCCTTTGGTTGATTCGTAATTCCCGGACGCCCGCCGGCTTCAGTACAAAGAGACCCAATATGCTTGCCACCATTTCCATCCGCGCCAAGATCATCAGTGTCGTGGCGTTCCTGCTGGTCGCGATGGCAGGTATGGGTCTGCTCGCCGTCACGAAAATGCGGTCGATGAATGCCAACTCCGTCGACATCACCACGAGCTGGATGCCGAGCGTCCGGGTGCTGGGCGACCTTCGCGCCAGCGTGATCACCTATCGCAACGTGGTGCGCCAGCACATGCTGTCCGAGACCCTCGAAGACAAGCTGGCAAACGAGAAGACCGCCGGCACCGTGATCGAGGCACTCGCCAAGGCGCGCGCAAAGTACGAGCCGCTGATCACCTCCCCCGAGGAGCGGAAGCTCTACAACGACTGGGCCAAGCTCTGGGACGACTACAAGAAGGGCTCCGACGAGGTCATGGCGCTGTCGCGCAAGGAGGCCGGCAAGGTCCCGCACGACGCGCAGGAGCTGAACACCAAGACCGTCAACAAGATCGGCCTTGCATCGGATGAAGTTCTGACCAAGGACATCGAGCTCAACACCAGGGGCGGTGACCAGGCCGCGCAGGATGCGGCGGACAGCTATTCCTTTGCCTTCATGCTGGTCTCGATCATCCTGGGCGCCGCCATCATCGTCGGTATCGGCATCAGCTTCTATCTCGTTCGCGACGTCTCGAGCGGCATCAACTCGATCATCGAGCCGATGCAGGCGCTCGGCAACGGCGACCTTTCCGCCGAGGTCCCGCATCGCGGAGAGAAGACGGAGATCGGCGCCATGGCCGACGTGCTCCAGATCTTCAAGGAGGCGCTGATCGCCAAGAAGGCCGCGGACGAGGCTGCGGCCGCGGATGCCGAAGCCAAGATCGAGCGCGGTCGCCGCGTCGACAACATCACCCGCGAATTCGAAACCATGATCGGCGAGATCGTCCAGACCGTGTCGTCGGCTTCGACCCAGCTCGAGGCCTCCGCTTCGACGCTGACGTCGACGGCCGACCGCTCCCAGAGGCTGGCGACCACCGTTGCCGGAGCGTCGGAGGAAGCCTCGACCAACGTGCAGTCGGTGGCCTCGGCGACCGAAGAGATGGCCTCGTCGGTCGGCGAGATCAGCCGTCAGGTGCAGGAATCGGCGCGGATGGCG
>NZ_JALBGZ010001051.1:0-1583 GCF_023006515.1 Bradyrhizobium sp. PRIMUS42 | reverse complement strand
CGGCTTGCCGCGCGGACTGGCCTCGGCCGGCGTCACATCCGCAGCCTTGTGCTCGACGACCGGCTGATCGGCAGCCTTTTCGGCCGCCGGCTTGTCCGTCACACTCTTCTCGGAAATGCCTTTGGCCTTGACGCCGGGCGCCGGGAGATTGGCGACATCGGCGGGCTTGCCGTTCTTGCCGGCCTCGGCCGGGGCCACGACGGCCGCAGGGGCATCAGCCGCCGGCTTGGCGTTGATGTAGTGGTTAACGATGTAGGCCCCGATGATCGTGGCGAGCACCGAGGGGAAAATATCCATCGAGATTTTAGCGAGGTATTTCAGCATTCCGGCCACTCCCCGCGCGATCTGATGCGGGAACTTTGGGGCATTGTAAGGGATCAACTGCGACGGATCGATGGCAAGTGGGTAAGGCCGGACTTACGGCTTTAGCTCGATCTCAAGGAACACGATCTCGGTTGAGGTTTCGTTAAGTACATCATGTTGGACGCCGGCCTTGCGGAAATAGGATTTTCCGGCCGCCAGCTGCGCCTTGGAGCGCTCGCCGCCGGGCGCCACGATAGTCATCTCTCCCGCGACCACGGGAACAATGACGTAGTCCATGCCGTGGGTGTGGTGCCCGGTGGCACCGCCGGGCGGAAGGCGCCATGCCGTCACCCGGACCTCCTCATTGTCGACCTGAACCTCGGACTTGGCGGCAAGCATCGGAACTCCCCTATCGCACTTCAGGGCACGAAGGCCATGAACACGTAGACCGCAAATACCACCATATGGACCAGTCCGAACAGGACATTGGTCCCGCCCGTGCCGATTATGCGCGCTCATCCACCGCTTCCATTTGCGTCAATGAGCAGTCGCAAATCAGGCGCGAGATTCAGTGCCAGTGCAGGATCGGCGCCACCGGCAGCAGCGTCAGCAGCAGGAACAGGGGGATCAGCACGGCGCCCGCGCGCAGGAGATAGCCGAAGAAGCTCGGCATTTTGATGCCGTTCTCGCTGGCAATGCTGCTCACCATGAAGTTCGGCGCATTGCCGATATAGGTGAGCGCGCCCATGTAGACGGCCCCCATGGAGATCGAGGCGAGCGTGCCCGAGAGCTGATGCATCAGCACTTGCGGGTCGCCGCCGGCGAGCTCGAAGAACAGCAGATAGGTCGGCGCATTGTCGAGGAACGCGGACATCAGTCCGGTGAACCAGAAATAGGCGACCTCGCGGGGCGCGCCATCCGGTCCTGTCACCGCCGACAACAGCCAGGCGAATGCACCATGATGGCCGGCATTGAGCATGGCAATGACCGGGATGATGGTGACGAAAATGCCCGCGAACAGCTTTGCGACCTCGCGGATCGGCTCCCAGGTGAAGCCGTTGGCCTGCCTGTGCTCGTCGGGGGTGAGCCACACCGACAACGCCGCGATGGCCAGCAGCGCCAGATTGCGCACGGCGTCCTCCAGTTCCAGCCTGGTACCGAGAATGTCGAACGCAATGCCGGGCTTCCACACCGCCGACGCAAGCAGGCTCGCGACGATGGCTGCGATCAGCGCCAGATTGACGAGGCCGCGGATGCGGACCGGCTGCGCGGGGCCGGCG
>NZ_JALBGZ010001050.1:0-1587 GCF_023006515.1 Bradyrhizobium sp. PRIMUS42 | reverse complement strand
CGCTCGGTCTCGGTGCGGTCGGTGACGTCGCGTCCCACGCTCTGCAATTCGGCGGGTTGCCCGGCATCGAGGCGGACGTAGCCCTCGCGCCACGCAATCCAGCGCGCGCCAAGCGGGGTTGCGATCTTCTGGTCGTGGATGCGCGTGCCGTTGCTCTCGCGCGCGCTGTCGCCCTGCTCCAGCACGTCGAAGTCGAAACGCGTGCCGACCAGCGCGCTGCGCACCTGTCCGGCGAGGGCACAATAGGCCTCGTTGGCAAAGGTGATGCGGCCGCTTGTGTCGCGCAGCACGATGAGGTCGCCCTGCTGTTCGAACAGGCTGCGGGCGCGTTCTTCCGCTTCCTTCAGCTCCCAATTGCGGTCGATCAGCGCCTCGTTGTGGGCGGCGAGCTTACGCAGCCGCTTATGGACGAAGCGCAGGCGCATGCTCAGCGTCGCAAGGCCGAGGCAGGCGAGCGCGAACAGGAAGCTGGCGCCGATCGCGAAGGCGTGGGGGTCGTAGCCGGAATTCTCGGACCGGCTGCCGGTCACGAAACCATAGGCGCCGCCGAAGGTCGCCGAGAAGATCATGAAGGAGCGGATCGCAAAGGCAATTCGGGGGTGCTGTCGCCTGAAGCGGCGCATGCGCACCTTGATCCGGAACGTCCGACCCATCGTCACCGACCCCGACTCTTTTCGAAATCCTGCCACCCGCCGGCTGTGACGATGTCGCGCCGACCTTGCGAACAGCTTGAGGCTTTGGCGTCGCCTCCAAACAGGATTAACGAGGTGTTAACGCCTCAGAGCATGATCCGGAAAAGTGTTCGGCGGTTTTCCGAAAGATCATGCTCAAACAATTTACAGCGAGGCGGCCTGGAGCGGGAGCGGGCGATGGCCGCCATGGGCGCCGACGATCAGCGCCGCCGCCTCGCGCTGCGAGAACGTCTTCGAGCGCACATAGATGCGATAATCAGCCGGGCCCTCGCTGGAGAGGTAGACCACCGGCCCGCCATCGACCGGCTGAGCGGCGATCGAGACAAGGCGCGTCGACGGATTGGCCTGGCAGGAGTCCGGTTCGGAACCTAGGCCGTCGTCGACCACGGCGAAGTCCGCCGCGTCAGCATCATCGGTAATCTGGACCCGCACGGTGGCGCGCTCCGGATCCTCGGTGAAGGCCACGTGCACGCCGGCCGTCCAGAACAGCGAGGTCAGCTCGACCGAGGTGTCGCCGAGCGCGATGCAGGGATGTGAGACCGATCCGATTTCGCCGCGGGCGAATGCAACAGCCGCCAGGAGGGGAACAACCGAGGCCAGGATCTTGAAACGCAACATGACACTCTACTCGCCGGGGCCCGAGGAACTCATTGGGCCTTATGGTTTGCAGAGCGTAAAGGAAACTCGTTACCGCCGGGTTGATGCGCAGAATGATCAAGCCAGCTGCCGTACATCCTCCGCGAGTGCGCGATAGGACAGCGCTTCGGCCAGATGCACCCGGCCGATCTTGTCGGCATGATCGAGATCGGCCAGCGTGCGCGCCACCCGCAGCACGCGGTGATAGCCGCGCGCCGACAGCCGCATGGTCTCGGCGGCGTCGCTCAGCAGTTTGGCG
>NZ_JALBGZ010000104.1:0-12434 GCF_023006515.1 Bradyrhizobium sp. PRIMUS42 | reverse complement strand
CACCCTGGTCGCGCGGCTCGCCCGCGAACTCGGCCTCGACGTGGCGCTGCTGTCGGCCCGCATCGACGAGATCGGCGGCCAGCATGTGGGCTCGCTCGTTCTCGGCATTCCTCTCGACATGTCCAGCGGCGAGGACGCGGTGACGCGGACGCTGGCCTTTCTGTCTCAACATCAATTCCCGGCGGAGCGTCTCGGCTATGTCGCCTGAACTCATCAACCTGATCATCCAGGCGACCTTCGAGAGCCTGTACATGGTCGGCATTGCAGCGCTGCTCGGCACCGCCTTCGGCCTGCCGCTCGGCGTCTTCCTCGCAACCAGCCGGAAAGGCGAGCTGTTCGCGGCTCCCCTCGTCAATCGCGTGCTCGGCATCGTCGTCAATGCGACGCGGTCCACGCCGTTCATCATCCTGGTCGTCGCCATCATCCCGTTCACGCGCCTCATTGCCGGCACCTCGATCGGATCGAGTGCGGCGATCGTGCCGCTGACGATTGCGTCGGCGCCGTTCATCGCGCGTCTGGTCGAAGCGGCCATCCGCGAGGTCGATGGCGGCCTGATCGAGACCGCGTCCTCGTTCGGCGCCTCGCCGCTTCAGATCGTGTTCAAGGTGCTGATCCCCGAGGCGCTGCCGGGCCTGTTGCTGGCGCTGACGCTCGCAGTGGTCAGTCTGCTCGGCTATTCCGCAATGGTCGGCGCGGTCGGCGGCGGGGGCTTGGGTGATCTCGGCATCCGCTACGGCTATCAGCGCTTCATGCCGGAGATGATGCTGGCCGTTGTCGTCGTGCTGATCGCGCTGGTGCAGCTCGTTCAGAGCGTCGGCGATTATCTGGCGCGCCGGGTCAACCGCCGGCTGCGGCATCACTGAGCCGGTTTTTCCAAATGTAGCGGACAAGCAAATTCTTGTCCGTCTGGAAACATTCCAAAATCACAGACACGACTGAGCGCATTCGTCGCACGCGCCGCGCACGCGTCTGGAGAAATTCTAACCCGGTTCCTATCGCACTCCGAAATCGCCTGCGTTAGGGCGAGGCATCAAGAACGATACCGGCGAAGCCGGCCGTGCCGTGGGGCCTCGACAGGCGTGATCGACTTCCAGCTTTCTTCGCGTTCCGACACGCGTCGTCGACAGATGCGGGTAGTTTTCCCCGGGGGCTTCGAGACGCCCGCTGTCGGCGGGCTCCTCAGGATGAGCTCGTTCGTCGCGGCCAAACCGCAGTCCCTCGTGGTGAGGAGCCCGCACAAAGCGGGCGTCGCGAACCATGAGGCTCAGTCGGAACTCGAGCCATGAGAGCGATATTCGGCAAGTTGCATCGCTGGGCGGGACTGCTCACGGCCGGCTTCCTGTTCTTCTCCGGCATCACCGGCGCGATCATCTCGTGGGATCACGAGATCGACGACGTGCTGAACAGCCATCTGTTCGACGTCACCAGCAAGGGACCGGCGATCCCCTCGATCGAGCTTGCCAAGATGATCGAGCAGCGCGATCCCCAAGCGCGCGTCGTCTACCTCTTCATGACGCCGGAGGAGGGCCATTCGCTGTGGTTCTTCGTCATGCCGCGGATCGATCCCGCGACCGGCAAGCGTTACTCGCTCGACTACAATCAGATCTTCCTCGACCCCAACACTGGTACGGAGCTGGGCCGGCGCTATTGGGGTGCGGTGTGGCCGGTGACGCGGGAAAACTTCGTCTCGTTTCTCTACAAGCTGCATTACACGATGCACATCCCCGAGTTCTGGGGCAGCGATCGCTGGGGCATGCGCGTGCTCGGCGTGATCGCGATCATCTGGACCATCGATTGCTTGGTCGGCTTCTATCTGACGCTGCCCTCGCGTCGGCGCGCGAAGGCGGCGCGGGCACCTGCCGTCACGCGCCAGCTCGAGCGCGGCTTCTGGGCGCGTTGGGCACCGGCCTGGACCATCAAGACCTCCGGTAGCGCCTACCGGATCAATTTCGACATCCATCGCGCCTTCAGCCTGTGGACCTGGAGCCTGTTGTTCGTCATCGCCTTCACCGCGTTCTCGCTGAACCTCTATTTCGAGGTGTTCTCGCCGCTGATGAAGATGGTGTCGAATTATACGCCGACACCCTATGAGCAGCGGCCTTATCGCGATCTCGACAACCCCATCGAGCCCAAGGTCACCTTCGCCGACATCGCGATCCGTGCGGCGGCCGACGGCAAGGCGCGAGGGTGGACGATCCCGGTCGGCTCGATCAATTACGGCCCGGCCCATGGCGTTTATGCCGCCGCCTTCTTCCACCCCGGCGACGATCACGGCGCCGGCGGCGTCGGCCCGGCGCAACTCTATTACGACAGCGAGGATGGCCGCCCGATCGGCGAACGGCTGCCCTGGGTCGGCACCGCCGCCGACATCTTCGTCCAGGCGCAGTTTCCGCTGCATTCGGGACGGATCGTCGGCCTGTTCGGCCGCATCCTGATCTCGATCATGGGCCTCGTGGTGGCCGCGCTCTCGGTCACTGGCGTCGTGATCTGGTGGCGCAAGCGCCGCGCCCGGGTCCGCGTGCGCGGGACCGCGGCAATGCGCTTGCATGAGCGGCAACTGACGCCGGCGGAGTAGGGCTAGACGAAGCGATGTTCCGGCAGGCCCTGCGCGACGCCGTGAATGGCAAGAACGTGCCCGGCCTGAGGCTCGATGCTCAACTGGCGCTGATCCAGGAACTTTCTGGCCGTCGTGACATACAGCGTCTTGAGATCGCTGCCTCCGAAGCACAGGCAGGTCGGATTGGTCACAGGCATCGGGATAATCGTATCGATCCGCCCGTCCGGCCGGTACCGCACGACCCGGCCGCCGGAAAAGAAAGCCGTCCATAGCCCGCCGGCAGCATCGACGCACGCGCCGTCAGGTCTTTCCTGAGAAGCGCTATAGTCTGCAAACAGGCGCCTGTTTCGGATCACGCCGTCATCGACATCGAAGTCGAACATCCAGGTGCAGTATCGCCGCGTGTCCGTGAAATAGAACGTGCGATTGTCAGGCGAGAACGCAATTCCGTTCGTGACGATGACATCGCCGAAGATGCGGGCCACCTGACCGTCGCCCGTCACGCGATACAGCGAGCCGTTCGGACGATGCAACTGATTGTCCATGGTGCCGATCCACAGGCGGCCACGGGCGTCCACGCGGCCGTCGTTGAGGCGGTTGTCCAGGCCGCGTTCGACCTCGCAGAACTCGGCGGGAGGAGCTTGGTCGGAAACGCGACGAGAGAGGCGCAGATCCTGCGCGAGCAGGTGCGAGCCATCCGCCGTCAGGGCCTGGCTGCCGAGGAATTGGCCATCATGGGAGGCGACGTGATGGGCGCCCGTCGCCGGATCGAAGGATTGATGAAGCCGGCCGTCGATGTCGATCCACCACAGCTTGCGCGAGCGGTCGCACCACAAGGGCGTTTCGCCCAGAATATCCGCGCTGGCGACCGCGGTCTCAACCCGATGCGCGGGAATCGTAGCCGGGGTCATCCAGGAATCCTATTCCAGCCGTCGACAACTTGATTTTCCCTGGCGGGAAAGGGCAGTCAGCTGCTCTTCCAGGAGGACAGCGCATGCGCGACGCAGCCATTGATATGGTCGGTGAGGACGGCCCTGGCCGTCTTGATGTCCCGCTTCAGGGCGCAGTCCAGCAAGGCCTTGTGCTGGTTGATCGTCTCGGCGCCGCGATAGAGCAGCGCATAGCGGAAGTATTTGTCGAACACGACCGAATGGGTATGCATCAACTCGCGCGAGCCGCAAGCAGAGATCAGCGCCTGGTGAAATTCGCCGTCATAGCGCTTGCGGAGTTCTGGATCGTCGCCCTCGGCGAGGACGGTGCGTTCGGTGGCCGCCAGCTTGTGGTGGGCGGAAACCACGCGGCCCTCCCACTCGACGTCGCCGGCGCGGAACGATTCAGCCATCGCATGGTGCTCCAGCAGGATGCGCAGCTCGGCGAGCTCCCGCAGATTCTGGATTGAGATGGGCGCCACCTCGAATCCACGTTGGCCTTCGGCAACCACAAAACCTTCCGAGGTCAGACGATTGAGGATCTCACGCAGCGTACTGATGCTGACGCCGTAATCTTCCTTCATGGCGTCGAGCCTGAGACGCCCGGATGGTGTCAGCACCCCGAAAATGATGTCGGACCGAATGCGCTGATAGCCGCTGTCGCCCGCCGACAGGGGCCGTTCCTCGACTGCCGTCATGCTTTCCCGATCCCGCTTGTCCACCGCCGCCGCTCCGTGCGGAAGGCCGAACATCAATATTGACAGCAATATAGCAGACCGAAGATGCCTGACGTCTAGCAAAATATCATATGAAACCATGATCATCATTTGACATGTAGATTCATGTATGTTCTCTAAATGACCAGAGGGCGCGAAAGACGGCCTAAGCCGCGGTTCGTGCTCGCTCGCATAGGGGAGGAAGCGATGAGCTTGTTGGTACGGGCGCTGTCTGCGACGGCGATCTGCGTGGCGCTGACGGTCGGCGCGTCTGCCGAGGATATCCAGGAGCGCACGATCAGGTGGGGCCACCTGAACAATACCGATCACCCCGTGAGCATGGGCGTGCAGAAGTTTGCCGAGATCCTGCTCTCCAAGAGCGGAGGCAAGATGAAGGTCCGCGAGTTCGCGGCCTCGCAGCTCGGCAACGAGCTCCAGCAGCAATCCGCGCTGCGCGGCGGCACCCAGGAGATGCTGTCGGCCTCGACGACCTCGCTCGCGACCGTCATTCCCGAGTTCGGCCTCATCGATTTTCCGTTCCTGTTCAATTCGACCGAGCAGGCCGACGCACTTGGCACCGGCAAATTCGGCAAGGCGATGCTCGACACGCTGCCGGCGAAGGGGCTGACGGGCCTCGGTTATTGGGGTCTGGGCTTCCGCAACGTCACCAACAGCACCCGCCCGATCACCAAGCTCGAGGACTTCAGCGGGCTCAAGCTTCGCGTCATTCCGAATCCGGTTTATCTCGAAAGCTTCAGCGCCTTTAAGGCCAACCCGGTCCCGATGGCGTTCGGTGAGCTGTATTCGGCGCTGGAGACCCGCACCGTCGACGGCCAGGAGAATCCCTACACGGTCATTCTCTCGAACAAATTCTACGAAGTGCAGAAGTACGTTTCCGCCACAAATCACACCTTCACCCTGAACATCATTCTGGTGAGCAAGGCATTCTGGGACAAGCTGTCCCCGACCGAGCAGCGCCTGATGCGCGAGGCTTATGAAGAAAGCCGCGGTTACCAGAAGGAGCAGACGCGCCTTCAGACCGAAAAAGCTTTGGCGGAGCTGCAGGCCAAGGGCATGCAGTACAATGCGATCGCTCCCGAAGAGACCGACCGCATGCGGAAGGCGGTTCAACCCGTCGTCGAAAAGATCTCGGCCAACCTTCGTGCCGAGACGGTGAAGCTCTTCAACGAAGAGGTCGAGCGCATCCGCAAGGACGTGAAGTAGCCGCCTTCCTCGTCACGCAGGCGCCGGAGCCGGCGATTGGCCGGCTCCAGCCCTTGATTTGCCCGGACGTCACGCATGGCGCGAGCTCTCGACCTCTATTGCACGTTCCTGAAGGCCGTCATTGCCGCGTGTCTTGCAGTCATGGTGGTGCTGGTGTTCGGCAACGTCGTTCTGCGCTACGGCTTCAACTCCGGCATCACGATCTCCGAGGAACTGTCGCGGTGGCTGCTGGTCTGGTTGACCTTCCTCGGCGCAATCGTCGCGATGCGCGAACACGCGCATCTCGGCGTCGATAGCCTGGTCCGGATGCTGCCGGCTTACGGCAAGCGCATCTGCTTCGTCATCAATTATTGCCTGATGCTGTTTGCCGATTGGCTGCTGCTCTCGGGCAGCTGGCGCCAGACCATTATCAACATCGACGATCGGGCGCCGGCCACGGGACTTTCGATGGGCATCTTCTATGCGGTCGGCGTGATCTTCGGCGTCTCGACTGCAATCATCCTTCTCTACGACCTGTACCGGGTGATCAGCGGGCAGGCGAGCGAGGAGGACATGGTGGCCGTCAGGGAATCGGAGGAGCAGTGATGCCGTCCGCCGCCATCGCGCCTGCGCATCCGCTTCGCGCCACCCGGATCATGCCATGACGATCGCCGTGTTCACCTTCTCGCTGCTCGGCGCCATGGCGCTGGGCATGCCGATCGCCTTTGCGCTCCTCATCTGCGGCGTCGCGCTGATGAGCACGATCGACATGTTCGACGCCCAGATCGTGGCGCAGAACGTCATCAACGGCGCGGACAGCTTTCCGCTGATGGCGATTCCCTTCTTCATGCTAGCCGGCGAGATCATGAACAAGGGAGGGCTGGCCAAGCGCATCGTCAATGTCGCCCTCGTTGCGGTCGGGCACTTCAGGGGCGGCCTCGGCTACGTGACCATCCTGGCGGCCTGTATCCTCTCGTCGCTTTCGGGATCTGCTGCGGCTGACGCTGCCGCGCTCGCGGCGTTGCTGGTGCCGATGATGGTGGCCGCGGGGCACAAGAAGACCTATGCGGCAGGTCTCGTGGCTGCCGGCGGCGTGATCGGCCCGGTCATCCCGCCCAGCATCGGCTTCGTGATCTTCGGCGTCGCCGCCAACGTGTCGATCTCAAAGCTGTTTCTCGCCGGCATCGTCCCTGGCCTGCTGCTCGGGTTGGGCCTTTGCGCCGCCTGGTATTGGGTCGTGCGCAAGGAAGACCTGACGCCGCCGCCGCGGGCCTCGCTGCGTGAGATCCTGCACGCCATCATCGACGGCTTCTGGGCGCTAATGCTCCCCGGGATCATCATCGTCGGCTTGCGCTTCGGCATCTTCACGCCGACCGAAGCCGGCGTCGTGGTCGCGGTCTATTCGCTGTTCGTCGCGACCTGCGTCTACCGCGAGCTGAAATGGTCGCAGGTTTATGCGGTTCTGGTGTCGTCGGCGGTGACGACCAGCGTCGTCATGTTCCTCGTGGCCGCGGCGCTGGTGTCGTCCTGGCTGATCACGGTGTCCGAAATCTCCGCGCAAGTCGTCGATCTCCTCAAGCCTTTCATGGGCAACAACACGATCCTGATGCTCGCGATCATGGTCGTGGTGGTGGTCGTGGGCACGGCGCTCGACATGACGCCGACCATCCTGATCCTGACGCCGATCCTGATGCCGATCATCAAGGCCGCGCACATCGACCCTGTCTATTTCGGCGTGCTCTTCATCATCAACAATTCCATCGGCCTGATCACGCCGCCGGTCGGCATCGTGCTCAACGTCGTCTGCGGCGTCTCCAAGATCAGCATGGAGGACATCATCAAGGGTGTCTGGCCCTTCATGATCGCGCAATTGATCGTCCTGTTCGCGATGGTGCTATTCCCCGGACTGGTGACGATCCCGGCGAAGTGGTTTGGTGGTTAGTCGCGCATTTGCAAAGGACACGAGGAACGAAAATGACCGCACGGATCATGATCCTCAATGGACCCAATCTCAACTTCCTCGGCATCCGGGAGCCCCACATCTACGGCTCGACGACGCTGCAGGAGATCGAGGCCAGCTGTCAGGCCTTGGCCGATCAGCTTGGTGTCTCGATATCGTTCCACCAGTCCAACATGGAAGGCGAGCTCGTCAACCTCGTCCAATCCGCTCATGGCAAGGCGGATGCGATCATCATAAACCCCGCGGCCTATTCCTTTACCTCGATCGCGCTGATCGATGCGCTGAAGATCTTCGAGGGACCGAAGATCGAGGTCCATATCTCGAACATCCATACGCGCGACGAGCTTCACCGCCACTCGGTCACCTCGAGCGCCTGCACGGCGGTCATTTGCGGTCTGGGCCCATACGGCTATCTCGCCGCGATGCTGGCGGCTGTCCAGCGGATCGGCCAATTGCCCGATACGATCCCGGCCGCGCTTCACGGACTCGCGGCCGCCGGCAAGACCTGAGCAGGGGAGAGCGGAATGCGCGGAGCTGGATTTCTCGCCATCTGGAGCGACGTCGCGGCGCACGATCTGACTGATTACCGGCACTGGCTGACGCGCGAGCACACCACCGAGCGCGTGACGACCAGGGGGTTCCTGGCCGTCCGTGTCTTTCGCGCCGCAAGAGCCGACATCAACCGCTTCTTCATCCTGTACGAGCTGGAAGCGCCCGAGGTTCTCGATGGCGAAGCCTATCTGGCGCGCCTCAACGCGCCGACGCCGTGGTCGCAGCGCATCATGCCGAAACTCGGCAGTTTCATGCGGGGCGGGGGCGTTATGGTCGCGCGTGCGGGGAGGGGCGAGGGGGCAACGATCATGGCCCTGCGGATCGAGAAGCTGCCTGGAGATCCGCAAGGAATGGCTCAGGCGCTCGTCGCCTGCGACGGGGTCGCCGCCGTACAGATCGGCGCGACCGATCAGGCGCGGACCTCGGTGCCGACAGCGGAGAAGGGCATGCGGAAGAACGAGGGATTTTTCGCAGGGCTTTTGCTGATCGAGGCGCTGGACGTGACGTCTTTGCAAGCCGCTCTTCAAAAGGCCGGGGAGATTGCACCTGACGTCATGGACCACGCGAGCGAGCCGGAGATTTATCAGAGCATGTTCGCGCTCGACGCCCGCATCGCGGACTTCGTTTGAGGGCAATTTTCCGCTAGAGGGAGCACGGCTCCAACAGCCAAGCGGCGCAAACCTGTGCAGGCCGATGAACCTTCCCGCTCTACACATGCACCAAAGACTGGAAACGGCTTCCCAGCCCGCGGACATCGAATGAAATCGCTTGCCTTGCTCAGCCTGCTCGTCCTGGCGACGCCCGTCCATGCAGCCACGCCCCAGCAGCACTATCTCGACCTGCGCGATCGCTACATCGAGAAATTCTCGAAAGCCAAGGAGAGCGACGAGATCTACAAGCAGCATGAGGCCGCGCTGAAGGAGCTGGCAGGCGTGCTGCGCGGCCTGGTGGGACCGGTCACGATCAAGGGGCTTCCAGCCGACGGCAAGTCGAACGTCGATACGCTCTTTCGGAGTGACATCGGCTTCGGCCATCTCGACGGGCTCAGTTTCGCTTCGGAAGGCTACAAGACGCAAGCCGTGGTGACCACGAGCACGCTTCTCACGCACTGGCTGCGCGAGCATCGCGAGGACGGCATGCCGCAGGAAAGCGGCGCAGCGTTCAAGTCCGACCGCTTCTACTATCATGCGATCCAGGACGCCGCCTTCGCCAAATATGCGGAGCTGCCTATCTCAAAGCCCCCCTCCGCGAGTGCCGCGGTCGCCGTGCTCGGCGTGCGCGGCAATGGTGGGCTCAAGGGAGCGCCGGATGAAATCGACGTCGTCGCGACAAAGGGCGACAAGGTGTTCTTTATCGCCACGAGCGACGCCGTGAAGACGGCCGAAATCCCGGCCTGCGAGCGCGTGTGGAAGCAAATGATGGCGAAGCCCATCAACAAGAAGGACCCGCGCGGCGACATGGCCCGGGAAGACCAGGCAATGGACGCCTACACAAAATGCTTCGCCAGGGAAGCGCCGCGCCAAAGCTGGTTCGCGGCCGCCGTCAAGAAGGCGCAGAGCCAACTGGATCTGCTGCCGCTGCGTTAACGCGCGAAATAGGCAGACTATGCCGAGAGTTCGACCGATTTGCCGGCCTCATCGATCAGATGCACGCGGTCGATGTCGACACGCGGCAATAATGATCGAATCTCGTCTTCCGGCATCAGGCTGAACGCCGTCGAGAATGCGTCCGCGGTGGTCGCGCTGCGGGCCACGGTCGTCACGCTGCGATAGCGCAGGGCACAGCCGCCTGATCGGGGATCGAACAGGTGGTTGAAGCGCGCCCTGGAATCGAACTGGAAGCCGTAGCCGCCCGAAGTCGACACTGCGCGGTCGACGATCGGCAGCACCGTTTTCGTCTGGCCCACGATCTCAGGATCGGCGATGCCGATTTCCCAGGGGCGTCCGTCCGGACGCGAGCCGATCGCCCGGGCCTCGCCCATGTCGACCAGGCTGCGGGAGATGCCGTGCACCCGCAGCAGCTCGACCACCTTGTCCGTGACATAGCCTTGCGCGATGCCGTTCAGGGTGACGGCCATGCCCTTGGGCATCACGATCCGCTCGCGGCTGATCGACAGCCGGCGGCTGCCGACGCGCGCCGTCGCTGCCCGGATCTCGGCTGCCCCCGGACCGGCCGGATCCGCGTCGTCTCGCCCGAAGTGGCTGGCATAGAGCTCCCACAGCGGTTGCACCGTGACATCGAACAGGCCGCCGGTCAGCGTGGAATAGTGCTGCGAGGTCGAGAGCAGATCGACCATTTCGGCGGCGGGATCAATCAGGATACCCGTCCGGTTCAGCGCGACCAGGGCGGAGTCGTTGAGATAAAGACTGAACAGCCGCTCGAGCCGCCGCGCCTCGGCGCACGCCAGCGATATCAGTCGCTCCGCACGGCTGCGGTCTTCGTCGTGGATCTCCATCGTCGCCAGCGCGCCCAGCATCGTGCCACGCCACGTCACCGGCGCGACCTCTGCACGAGCGGGATGTCCTGCAGATAGCGCGCCGAGGCCGGCCGCCGCGGCGCTGATATGGATGAAGCGTCGGCGCGTCAGGGTTCGCGTCATGGCGTCCTCCTCGACCGGTCGCCCGGCGAGACTTCGGTTGCTTCGTCGGCCGCCGCGGCGCCGGTGACATTCGCCGAGCTCAAGACATAGTCCCGAGGCACCTCGTCGAAGCCGACGATCCTGCCCCCGTTTGCACCGGCGAATGTCTCTGCTGCCGCCCGGTCCGAGAACGGAACGGCCTCGTCTCCGCCCATGCCGCTCTTGACCCGGCTCTCGATCACGAACAGCGCCTTGCGCGCCTCGATCCAGTTGTCGGCGCCCGGCTTGCCCCAGTCGGGCGCTTTGCCCATGTCGGACACGTAGATCGCCTGAATGTCTTTGGGCTCGTCCGGCAGCATGGTGAAGGCGATTGTGTCCCGCACCGACGAGAACCAGACAGGCTCCATGAGGCTGGCGGCGAAGATGTGGCCCTTCGGTCCGGGGTGCTCGAGCACGTTCATGCCGCAGTAATGGCCGATGTCCTCCGCGGTCATCCGATGCGGCGACGGGATCTTCGCGGCCTGCTTCTCGTTGCAGCCCGCGAGCGCGAGCGGCACCAGCAAGGCCAAGAGTATCGTTCGGCGCCTCATAGCTCCCTCCGCGAGAAGGCGAGCGCGGCCAGCGCCAGCGGCAGCAGCGTCCAGCCGAGCAGGGCGGTCAGCAGGATAGGTATGGTGAGGGACGTGCTTTGGGCAAGGCCGGCCATGCCGGCAAAGGTGCTGACATTGGCGAATCCGGTCAGGTTGATCAGCCGGTAGGCGTCGGTCGGGTTCGCCAGCAGCATGGCGTTGAGCGCGGCCGCCGAGATGCTGCGTCCCTGGTCGAGCGCGAGCACGCCCAGCAGCGCCATGTCGTAGATCAGGACCAGCAGCAGCCATAATCCGATGCAGATGCCGGCGGCCGTTCCGCGATCGCGCACGAGCGCGCTGACCAGATATCCAATCGCGACGAAAGCGGCGCCGAGCAGAACCGAGGAGCCCACCATCGCCGCGAACGCCAGGAAACTGTCGCCATCAATCTGGCTCCCTGTCGCCGCCAGCGCTCCCACCGCCGCGCCGTAGCCGAGGCAGGTCGCAAAGGCGAGGACGGCGAGGTGGCCCAGGAACTTGCCGAGCAGCACCTGCCATCGCGCGACGGGATAGCTCAGCAGCAACAGCATCGTCCCGCGCTCCATCTCGCCGACGATGGCGTCGTGGGAGATCAGAAGCGCGATGAGCGGAACGAGAAAGATCGTCAGGCTCGACAGGCTGACGATGACCACGTCCAGCGTGCGAACGCCCACATTCCCGGTTGGCGCGCTGCCGAGAAAGCTCAAGGACAGGGCAAGCCCGGCGAGCAGGAGCGTTGCGGCAAGCACCCAGCGGTTGCGGATGGCCTGATGGACTTCCTTGGCTGCGATAATCAGGACGTTCATGGCGCCTGCTCCGATTGCCGGAGGAAATGAGCATAGAGCTCGTCGAGGGTCGGCGGGACCACGTCGACGTCCTCGACGGAATTGCCGGCGGCCGTCGCGCGATGCAGAAGCTCGATCTTCCGCTCCGGTGCGGCGTCGATCTCGACGATGTGGCCGTTCAGACGGCGGCAGGTCGCGTCCTGGGGAGCCCAGCCCGGCATCTCGTGCGGTGCGAGGCCAGCCACCTTGAGACGGATCCTGGTGGGCAGCCGGGCGAGACGACGCAGCTCGTCGATCGATCCGTCCGCGACCTTGATGCCGCGATTCATGATGATGACCCGGCCGGCGCGCTCCTCGAGCTCGGTCAGCGCATGCGACGACAACAGCACGGTCGCGCCGCCGGCCGCGAGCCGCGCGATGATGTCGTAGAAGGTCTGGCGCAATTCCGGATCGAGACCGGTGGTCGGCTCGTCCAGCAGCAGCACGCGCGGCTGGCCATGCTTCGATTGCGGTAGCCCCAGCCGTTGACGCATGCCCTTCGAATAG
>NZ_JALBGZ010001049.1:0-1590 GCF_023006515.1 Bradyrhizobium sp. PRIMUS42 | reverse complement strand
AATGCGAGCGGTGCCGTCGGCGGCGCGGTCGCCATCAGCGATGTCACGACGTCGGCGACCGCGACGCTCGGCGCATCGCTCGGAACCAGTGCCGGCGACCGGATGAACGGTTCCGTTCTGGTCGAGGCGACATCCGACACCACCAGCAATTCCACGATGGCCTCGTCTATCGCCGGCCTGCCGGCGCTGGTCGCGGCGATCCAGGAATTCGCGGTCTCGAACGTCGCTTCGCCGACGCACTTCATCATGGACCACATGACCTCGCTGGTGCCGCTGAGCTTCGATTTCAAGGTCGCAGGCGCGCTCTCGCTGGCTAACAGCACGCAGAGTGCGACCGCTGCGATCGCGCAGAATCCAAGCGGCGGCGCGCCGAGCATTTACGCCCGCGGCAACGTCGCCGTCGCCAGCAACGTCATCGATCGCGGCGTTCGCAGCAATGCGACGGCAAGCGCGATCACGAAGGACGTGTCGACAGGCGAAGGGACGGCGATCAGCGCGGCCGTTGCCTGGGGCAATTTCACCCACAATTCAAACGCCTATGTCGGTGGCGGTACGCTGATCAACGCGGCGAACATTGCCGTCGATGCCACCACCGAACTGCCGATCACGAACACCTGGCTGAAATGGGATGGACTGGGTGCGGTGTTGAGCCATCTCAACGGCAATCTCGGAATCGGCGGCAACATCCTGACCAGCTATGCCAATGCCACGGCCGATGCCGGAGACACCATCGGCGTCGCCGGTTCGCTGAATCATTTCGTCGTGAACAACAACACGACGGCTTGGGTCGCGGGCAGCGCGAGCCTGACGGCGACATGCACGACCGCGGCTTGCGGCAGCAGCTGGTCGGCCGGCATGGACAACGGCGACCTCCACACCTACAACGCCAGCATTCAGATCGCGGCGACCACGACTACGGCGTCGATCGACGCCGCCGGCAATGTCGGCACGCTCGGTTTCTTGTTTGGTAACACGTCGGGCGGATCCTCGATCGGTGGCGCGCTCAATCTCGTCCAGTTCAACACCAGCACGATCGCCGGCGTTTCGGACGGCGCGACGGTGCGGGCGGCGGATGACATCGCCGTCAACGCGACCACCTCGGACCAGTTCGTGGCCGTCGCGCCGTCGTCCGGCAAGGCTGCCGGCGCGCTGGCGCTGAACGGCATCACCTCGCTCGGTTTCCTGAACAACACGACGCATGCGTCGATCTCGAGCCAGGCCACCGTCTATGCCCCGACCGTCGGCGTCCTGGCGCAGCAGGACCTGTCGGTCGTGACACTGTCCGGCGCAATGAACTTCAACGGGAGTGGCGGCTCGGCGGTTGGATTGTCGGTGGCCTATCTCGGCGCAGATACCGACACCTCCGCCTATATCGGCGACAACCATTCCGACATCCGGCCCGGCGTGTTCAGCTCCAACGATCCTTTTGCCGGGTCTGGCGGCGGAAGCGGGTCGGTCAATGTCGACAATCTCACGATCAGCGCGACCACCTCCGGACGCATCACCGCGGCCGCCGTTGCGGCATCAGTCTCCGATCCGGCGTCGTCGAGCTTCTCCGACAAGGCGGGCGCCGCCGGGGCGGCCTCGACC
>NZ_JALBGZ010001048.1:0-1594 GCF_023006515.1 Bradyrhizobium sp. PRIMUS42 | reverse complement strand
AGCAAGGCCACCACGCTTTCGGCGCCGATGCCTTCGCGCGCCAGCCAGCGCGCGATTGCCTGGCTGCGGCGGGCCAGTTCGCGATAGCTCAGGGATGCGCGCCCGTCCGACACCGCAATCGCGTTCGGCGTCTTCTTGGCTTGCCGATCAAAGCGTCCGCTCAAATTGCCGCTTGTGGTGAAATTGGCCGGCACGCCCCGGCCTGTCGCCAGCAATTGCCGGCGTTCGGTCTCCGTCAGGAGCGGCAGGCGCGAGATGCGCTGCTCCGGATTGGCGATGACGGCCTTCAGCAGGGACTTGAACTGAGCCGCCATGGCCTCGATCGTCGCGGCGTCGAACAGATCGGTGGCGTATTCGAAGAAGCCGGTGAAGCGGCCGTCGGCCTCGACCAGCTCGAGCGTGATGTCGAAGCGTGCCACCTTGGGATCGACTTCCAGCCGCCGCATCGACAGGCCCGGGAAGCGTGCCGCCTCGATCGACGCGTTCTGGAGGATGAACATGATCCGGAACAGCGGATTGCCATCGCTCCGCCGGGCGATCTGCAGCGCGCGCAACACCTCCTCGATCGCAAGGTCCTGGTTGCGGTAGGCATCGAGCGTGACCTGCCGGACCCGCCGCAACATCTCGCCGAAGCTCGGGTCGCCGCCAAAATCGTTGCGCAGGATCAGCGTGTTGGCGAACAGCCCGATCAGGTGCTCGCTCTCGATCTGGTTGCGGTTGGCGATCAGCGATCCCGTTGCGACGTCCTCATGCGAGGAGTGGCGGAACAACAGGCATTGGAACGCGGCGAGCAGCGTCATGAAAGGCGTGACGCCCTGGTTCTGGCTCAACGCGCGCAGCTCGGCCGACAGCGTCCTGGAGAATTCGAGATAGTGGCGGGCGCCGTGACCGCTCCAGACCTCCGGCCTTGGCCGGTCGGTCCGCAGCGGCAGCGTGGTGACGCCCTCGAGCTGGGCTCGCCAGTAGTCGAGCTGGTCCTTGGCCGCCGGCGTCTGCGCCCAGCTCTGCTGCCAGAGCGCAAAGTCGCGATATTGGAAAGCCGGCAGAGGCTGTGCCGCCACGTTCTTCCCGTGTGCGGCGGCGTAGTGGGCGGCAAGCTCCTCCCAGAACAGGCGCTGCGACCAGCCGTCGGTGACGAGGTGATGGATGTTGACCACCAGCGCATGGCTCGTCTTGTCGAATGACAGCAGCGTGACCTTTAGCGGCGGCTCGCGCGCCAGGTCGAACGGATATTGCGCGAGCTTGAGCGTCTCGCGCCTGATCACTGCGGCCCGCTTGTCCGCAGCACAGGGTTTGAGCTTGGCGCGCTCGAACCGCGGCGGCGATTGCAGCACGAGCTGCGCCGGCTCGCCCTGACGTTCGACGACGACCGAGCGCAGCGTCTCGTGGCGCGCGCAGATCGTGGCAAGACTGGCCTGAAGCGCTGCGACGTCGATCAGGCCTTTGAGCATAGCGACTTCGACGACATTGTAATTGTAGCGCGTCGGATCGAGCCGCGAGAGCACGTACATGCGCTGCTGCTGGAACGAGAGCGGCGCCTCTGCGTCCGTCGCTCGCCGCCAGGCCGGCAGTGCCGCCTCGCGGCGGCTCGAGG
>NZ_JALBGZ010001047.1:0-1598 GCF_023006515.1 Bradyrhizobium sp. PRIMUS42 | reverse complement strand
CCGGATTCGGCCTCACCGGCATCCGCGAACGCGTTGCGGCCGCCGGTGGATCGTTGTCGATCCTGC
Organism: Bradyrhizobium sp. PRIMUS42; assembly: GCF_023006515.1. Taxonomy (NCBI): domain Bacteria; kingdom Pseudomonadati; phylum Pseudomonadota; class Alphaproteobacteria; order Hyphomicrobiales; family Nitrobacteraceae; genus Bradyrhizobium; species Bradyrhizobium sp. PRIMUS42. The sequence continues at coordinate 1,532 of NZ_JALBGZ010001047.1, read as the reverse complement.
CTGCCCGCGGCGGCCTCAGTGTCGCCGCCACCATCCCGCTCGCCGCGTGAGGCCGGAATGAGCGAGGTCGCAGCAACAGGCATCTCCGTGCTGCTCGTCGACGACCATCCGATCGTCCGGCAAGGCTATCGGCGCGTGCTGGAAAGCCAGGGCGATCTGCATGTCGTGGCGGAAGCCGACAACGCCGCGGACGCCTACGGCGCCTTCAAGGCGCATGACCCCGATGTCGTCGTGCTCGACATCTCGATGCCGGGCGCGAGCGGGCTGGAAGCGATCCGCAACATCCGCGCCCGCAGCCCGCGGGCGCGGATCCTCGTCTTCACCATGCACAACGAGGCCGTGCTGGTAAAAGCGGCCTTCAGTGCCGGCGCGAGCGGTTTCGTCACCAAGAGCAGCGAGCCGTCCGCAGTGGTAGGTGCCATCCGCAGTGTCGCCCGCGGCGAACGCGCCATGAGCGACGACATCGCGCATATCCTCGCCGAGGACAGCCTGTCGACCGGCTCAGTGCTGGATCAACTGGGCGAACGCGAGATCGAGATTTTGCGCCAGTTCGCCGGCGGCGCCACCACCGAGCAGATCGCGACGCATCTCAATCTCAGTGTGAAGACGGTGCAGAATTATCACTACCTCATCAAGACCAAGACCGGCGCGCGTACGGATGCGCAGCTGGTGCGCCTCGCGGCGACGTGCGGGCTGACGAGGATCTAGCAGCAGAGCTGCCGCACTGTCCCGGTCCTGGGAAGCTTCTCAATCTGCTGAGCGAGATTGGAACAGAGACTATCCGAGCCCGGTTAGTACCGGAGTGAAGGAGTCATCGGTCATGAGTAAGGGTCATCACAACGCAGTCGACCATCCCCCGATCATCACAGTAGGCGAGCTCATCGACGAACTCTGCCGTCTGCCGGACACCGCGGTCGTCCACTTCCGCTGCCCCATGCTCGATCAGGAGCTGACCTTCTACCGCCTGCGCAAGCGGTCAAAGGACTCCGTCGAAATCGCGGTCAATGCATATCCGGAAAGTCCCCCGGTCGTGCCATCGTCCGAGCCGAACGTCCATGCGCGGAGACGCTCGGCGTCCTCGCCACCGGTTCACAACGGCGTCCATCTTCAGAAGGCGCGTGTTTGACTGGTACGCGCTGAGCAGGTGCAGCGGTCTATCCCGCTTTCAGCCCGCGCAGCAGCAGCGCCAGCGTCGCGTCCACGCGCGCGGCGAGATCGGCGTCCCTCCACTCGTCGGCATGAGCCGGGTGGTGGAACCGGACGGTGGCATCGAAGATGGCACGCGCGGTGGTCTTGACGTCGTCCACGGCAAACACGCCCTGCTTCACGCCGTCGCTCAGGATCGCCGCGATCTGGTCGGTCATGGTGTCCTTGTGACACTTGACGGCCGCGCAGGCCTCGCGTGCCAGCGTCAGATAGGTGTCGAACATCTCGGGGTCGTCGAGCACGCGGGAACGCTTGGCAGCGAACAGCGTACGCAGCCAGCGATCGAGCCTGGCCGGCGCCGGCCCCTGCTCGTCGACGATCGCGCG
>NZ_JALBGZ010001046.1:0-1605 GCF_023006515.1 Bradyrhizobium sp. PRIMUS42 | reverse complement strand
GGCTCGCAACCGGGCAGCCAGCGTTGCCGGCTCGCGCCGGGCTGCGCGAATTCATCGATGGCCGCATCGATCCGGCCGACGATATCGTGGGTGCGGAACGGCTTTTCGATGAAGTCGGCCGCGCCGCTCTTGATGGCGTCGACCGCCATGGCGATGCTGCCATTCGCCGAGGTCACCAGCACCGGCGCCATGCAGTTTTCCTCGCGCAGCCGCCTGAGCATGTCGAGGCCCGAGCGATCGGGCGGCAGCTCCATCAGCACGCAGGCCGGCATCCGGGCCTTTGCCTCGGACAACAGAGACGCACCGTCAGCGAAGCAGATCACGTCATAGGCGCTCTGTTGGAGCGCAGTCGAAAGTTGTTCGCGGGAGGCAGCGTCGGTATCGATGACGAATACCTCACCCTTGGAAAGCATGTTTCCCGGCATAATCCCGATCCAGCAATGTCTTGGTCAAATGGCCCGAGACGGCAGCGGGCTCCATCGCCCAGCCGCGCCGTCGTGAGCACGGCATTCACGCCAGTGCTTCGGTTTCCCCTATGTATGTTCCGCCCGGTTCCTGGATTTGACGGATCGAGACAGAAACTTTACATTTCGGGACATCTGCGGGAATGGCTGGCAGGAACGGTTCGCATGACCGACCTCGTTCGCAGCGCAGGCTTGAGCTATTACCCGGAGATCGCCCGGTCGGTCGGGCTCGATCCCAAACAGATGATGCGCAAGGCCAAGCTGCCGCTGGCCTGCCTCGACAAGCCAGACACCCCCATTGCCGTCACCGGCCTGCGCCGTCTGCTCGAATTGTCGGCAGAGGCGTCCGGCGCCGAAGATTTCGGCTTGCGTCTCGCCGAGCGCGGCGGCCTGACCAATTTCGGTGCGGTCGGCCTGATCGTGCGCGAACAGGCGACCGTCGGCGAGGCGATCGAGGCGTTTTCGCGCTTCATCCATATCCATCATGACGGCATGCGGCTGGACGTTGCGCGCGGCAAGCAGACCGTGACCCTCACGCTGCACCTGCGCGGCCGTCAGCCGATCGCGCCGCGTCAGTCGATCGACATGGCGCTCGGCAGCGTCCACCGCATCATCCAGTCGCTGTACGGGCACGACTGGCGGCCGCAGGAGGTCCAACTGCATTATCCGCCGCCGCACGATCGCAAGCGCTATCGCGACTTCTTCGGCTGCCGCGTCACCTTCAACGCAGAGGAGGATGCGATCCTGCTGTCGGCGCACGACATGGAGCGCCGGATCCCGAGCGCGCATCCCCTGATCGCGACTTATCTGCGCAAGCGGATCGAGGCAATCGAGACACGGCCCGCGAGTTGGGAGGGGAAGGTCGACGAGGTCGTGCGGACCCTGCTCGCCAGCGGCGACTGCACGGTCGAGCGCGTCGCCGAGCATCTCGCCTGCACCCGCCGCACCATCCATCGCCACCTCGCCGCATCAGGCACGAGCTTCTCTTCCATCCTGGATGCACAACGCGCGGGTCTCGTAACCCAGCTGATCGACGACCCCGGCCGGCCGCTGGCCGACATCGCGGTGCAGCTTGGCTTCTCCGCGCAGAGCGCCATGGCGCGCTGGTTCCGCGGCCGGTTCGGCTGCACCATCACCGACT
>NZ_JALBGZ010001045.1:0-1607 GCF_023006515.1 Bradyrhizobium sp. PRIMUS42 | reverse complement strand
CCAGCGCCCACGAGGTCAGGCCATGCAGCCCGTCCCGCCACTCGCCGTCGTCCTCGACCGTGGCCAGCGTGGGCTCCGGTCGCGCCGTCCGGCCAGCGATATAACCGCCGAAGCCGAAGCTGATGATCGCCTGGATGATCAGATACAGCCCGGAGAGCAGCGCCAGCGCCGCCGAAGCATCGCGCCATGTCGGCGAGGCCGAACTGACACCGAGGCCGATGGCAACGCCAAAGCCGACCAGGATGAACGACATCGCGCCGGCGGAGAGAGCGCCTGCGAGCACCGAACTCCACTGGATGGACCGGCGGTCGTCGGCAGCGGCACCGCCCTCCATCATGTTGTCCCGTACGAGAGTTTCCATTGCCGTTCTCTCAGCGCAGGCCGAAGAACGACAGGATCGCCATGATCACCACGATCAAGCCGATGAGATAAATCAGTCCGTCCATAGTCCCATCCTCCTCAGACATTTCTGGTTGCTAATCGGGAGGAATGAGGAACGTTCCTAATTCGGCGTCAGTTGCGGAACGAACCGGCAAGATGTGCGTTTCCTGTTCGAGTCCCAAGGATGAAGATTGTGAGCACAAAGGCCTCAGCCGGTCAGCCCCGGGCTGGGGCCTTTCCGCGTTTGCAGTGCCTTATCTCTCCCTCGCCTGTCCTATGTTAAGGACGCCGGCCCCGGGATCATCAAAGATGCGATCGGGGCGGAGCCTTCCGGACCGGGAGCGGCGCGTGGATCGCAGAACGGCGCGCGCCTGCATCAGGCAGATGCATCCGGGAGAAGGCCCTTGCCGATCCCGAGCACCACGACCAGTGGATCGACGAAGCCATCAAATGGCTGGAGCGGGCGATGGAAGCGGGTCGTCGTGCCGTGGAAGCCGACGATGGCAGCCGCATCGCGGAGCCGACCCACGAAACCATTGCCTTGCATCGACGCATCGCCCGCCAGTGAGAGGCGGCCGCGACGCACTGCTGCGGCAATTGTTCCAGGGACGTAACAATGTTGCGGGTCGACACTGTTCCCGCCGCCATGCTAGGCCGGGCACAGACCGCAACCAGAGTGACGTCGTGCTTGCGAACCGCCAGCCCTCCAGAACTTGCCGTCCGCGCAATTGGCGCGGGCTGCTGTCTGTGCTGATCGCGGTTGTCTATCTGCTCGCGAGCGCGCTGCACGGCTCGCACGACATCGACGTCACCACGCCCGGTGGGGGCTCGGAGATCGCTGCGGTCCTCGACGGCTCCCCGGGTCACAGCGACCACAAGGCCATCGGCGGGCATCATTGCCATGGCTGCTTCTCGCTGACGGTGACACAGCCGCCGCTGTCGACCGCATCGGTCGCGCTTGTGTCGGCAACCAGCCCGCAACGTGCATCCCGGCTCGCCGGAATAATCCCCGATACCGACTCCCCACCTCCCAAACATATTGCCTGACGGATTGGTCGGGCGTTCCGCGCCCATTAGGTTCATCCTTCACAGGTCGGTTTCATGCTTCGCAGGGGAATGGCCGCGCGCCTGGCGTGCGCGGCGGTGTGTCTGATTGCCGGAGCGGCGCTTGCACCGTCTCACGCCCAGACTTTGACGATGCGCAGCGCGCTGTCGCGCGCGCTGAC
>NZ_JALBGZ010001044.1:0-1610 GCF_023006515.1 Bradyrhizobium sp. PRIMUS42 | reverse complement strand
GGCTCCGGCGGCGGGCTCGCGCGCCCGCGGCCCTTCTTGCCGACGATGCGCGGCGCCATGATTGCCTTCTCGACCTTGGCCGAGCCGCAGATCGGACAGGTCACGAGCTTGCGCTTGACCTGAGAATCATACGCCGACGAGCTCTGGAACCAACTTTCGAAGTCGTGGTCCCGGTCGCAGCGTAGCGCATAGCGGATCATGCCGATCCCCGTACGAGGTGCAGATGATCCGGCCCCGCCTTGGGGTCGGACACGCCAAAGCGGCGGCCGTGCTGGAGCGAGGGGATCGCGCGACGCGCGGTCTCGACCTTGGCCGGATCGATCTGGGCCATGATGATGCCGGGCTCGACGTCGCCCTCGGCGAGGATCTCGCCCCAGGGATCGATGATCAGCGAATGGCCGTAAGTCTCGCGCTTGTTCTCATGCAAGCCTGCCTGCGCTGCGGCGAAGATGAAACAGCCGGTCTCGATCGCGCGCGCGCGCAGCAGCACGTGCCAATGCGCTTCGCCGGTCTTGCGGGTGAAGGCCGAGGGCACGGTGATGAAATACGCGCCGCTCTCGGCGAGAGCGCGATAGAGCGCGGGGAAGCGCACATCGTAGCAGATCGTCAAGCCCACCCGGCCCCAGGGCAGGTCGGAGATCACGGCGGTCTCACCGGGCTGGTAATTGGCGGATTCGCGATAGCTCTCGCCGTCCGGCAGCTCGATGTCGAACATGTGGATCTTGTCGTAGCTCGCGAGCACATTGCCCTCGGGCCCGATCAGGAAGGAGCGATTGACCGCCTTCTCCGGCGAGAAGCGCAGCGCCAGCGAGCCGACATGGAGGTGGATCTTCAGTTCCGCCGCGAGCGCGCGGTAAGCCTTCAGCGAGGTGTCGTCCTCCTCGCTCTGCAGATGCTCGAACAGCGCCTTGCGGTTCAGCTGCATCATGTTGCTGACTTCGGGCGTCTGCACGTAATCGGCGCCATTCCCCGCAGCCTGCCGGATCAGCCTGGTGGCCTGCGCGAGACTGGGCTCGGGCATCAAACCGGTGCGCATCTGAACCATCGCGGCGGTGAACGTCCGATTCTCGCTCATGAAACTGCCTTCACGCTTTCGAGCATGCCGTCGAGCTTGCCCTCGCGATCGAGGGCGTAGAGGTCGTCGCAGCCGCCGACATGAGCTCCGCCGATCCAGATCTGCGGGAAGGTCGAGCCCTCGCCGGCGCGGTCGTACATCTCGGCCCGCCAGGAAGGGTTCTTGGCGACGTCGAATTCGGTGAAGGCCACCTTCTTGCGGGTCAGCAGCGACCTGGCAGCGGAACAATAGCCGCAGCCCGGCCTGGTGTAGATCTCGACAGCAGCAATCATCTCGTCTGGCGCTCTCTTGTCATGAATTCATTGAATTATATGGGACTTTACCTGACCTCCACAACCCGGGCGAACACCAGCACGTCGACCTGGGCCGCTTTGGCACGCAACAGGGCCCGCGCGCAGGCATCCAGCGTCGCGCCGGAGGTCAGGACGTCGTCGATCAGGACAATGCGCCGGCCCTGGACTTCAGCCTGGCGGTCCGGGGATACCTGGAACGCGCCCTGCACATTGGTGGCGCGCTGGGCCCGCGAGAGGCCGAT
>NZ_JALBGZ010001043.1:0-1611 GCF_023006515.1 Bradyrhizobium sp. PRIMUS42 | reverse complement strand
AGAGCCGGCTTGGCGGCCGCGGCACGCGGGTCGTTCGGCTTGTAGAGGCCGCGCCGCTCCGGAATCGGGCGGAACGTATCGGTCAGACCGACCACGGTTTCGGCCGCGCCCAGCACCAGGAAGCCGTCGGGCTCGATCTGGCGCGCCAGACGGTTGAAGATGTTGATCTTGGTATCCTGGTCGAAATAGATCAGCACGTTGCGGCAGAAGATGACGTCGAAGGTGCCGAGCTGGGAAAAATCGTGCAGCAGGTTGAGCTGCCGGTGCTGGATCATCGCCCGCAGCTCGGGATTGATCTGCCAGGTCTCGCCGGTCTGCTTGAAATATTTCATCAGCATCTGGATCGGCAGGCCGCGCTGCACCTCGAACTGGCTGTAGATGCCGGCCTTGGCCTTCTCCAGCACCTCCTGCGACAGATCGGTCGCGATGATCTCGACGCGCCAGCCGGTCAGGGCCGCACCCATCTCCTTCAGGCTCATCGCCAGCGAATAGGGCTCCTGCCCGGTCGAGCCGGCGGCGCACCAGATGCGCACGCTCCGACGCGCCGCGCGCGCCTTGATGACCTCGGGCATGATGGTGTCGCGGAAATGATCGAACGGGACCTTGTCGCGGAAGAAGAAGGTCTCGTTGGTGGTCATGGCTTCGACCACGTCGGTGATCAGCGTGCGCGAGCCGCCTTGCAGCTTCTGCACCAGCTCGGGGATACCGGAGAGCCCGGCCTTGCGGGCGAGCGGCAGCAGGCGGCTTTCGATCAGATATTGCTTGTCTGCGGACAGGTCGAGCCCGGAATTGTCCTTCAGGAACTTGCGCAGATACTCATACTCGGTCGGGGTCACGGATGGCCTCTTCGAAGCTGTACTGGAACACTCTGGCCAAAGCACTTCGGCCAGACACACTCAGACCATGGCTTGTCCGACCGGGATCAAACCAACCTCTGCGAATTTGTCGGCGATGATGTCCTTGTCGAAGGGCTTCATGATGTACTCATTGGCGCCACCGCTGAGCGCCTGGGCGATATGAGCCACGTTGTTCTCGGTGGTGCAGAACACGACCTTGGGCTGGTCGCCGCCGGGCAGGCGGCGCATGTGGCCCATGAATTCGAAGCCGTCCATCACGGGCATGTTCCAGTCCAGCAGCACCGCATCGGGCAGCTGCCGCTGGCAGATCTCGAGCGCCTTCGAGCCGTCCTCGGCCTCGGTGACTTGGAATTCCAGGCCTTCCAGGATCCTGCGCGCGATCTTGCGAACGACGCTGGAATCATCGACCACCAAACACGTCTTCATTTTGGTTCTCCGGCTTCGATGTTTATCGTTGGCTCACGCAGCCATTTGCACTTCGGTCTTGAGCTCGAGGACGCGATCGACGTCGAGGACGACCATGAGCTGTCCGTCGAGGCGGTGGACGCCGCCGGCGAGCTTGGCCATGCGGGGGTCGAGGTTGACGGGGTTCTCTTCCATGCCCGCCTCGGGCAGGCGCAGCACCTCGCCGATCTGGTCGATCAGCAGGCCGTAGGATTCGCCGCGCAGGTCGACGCCGACCGCCATCGGCACCTTGCCGTCCTCAGGCTGCGGCAGGCCGAGACGGGCGCGCATGTCGACCACGGTGACGATG
>NZ_JALBGZ010001042.1:0-1612 GCF_023006515.1 Bradyrhizobium sp. PRIMUS42 | reverse complement strand
GGGACCCCAGCGACCGTCGGCGCCGGTCGTTGCGCTGTGCAGCGCACCGCCCTTGCGCTCACCGGTATCAGGGTCGACGCGGAAGATATCGACGGTCGCACCTGCGACCGGACGGTTGGTCGACACGCCGCCGGGCGTGCCGGTGACGAGGCCGCTCAGGCGGACACTTGGCTGCGGCACAATCGCGATGCGCGCAGGCTCGCGGCCCGCGATGAACTTGTAGATCTCCCGGAAGGCGCGCGGATGGAACGCCACCTCGCGATGATCGAGCGCACCGAGCACGAGATTGGTCGCGCCTTTCAGCTCCGGCCCTTCATTGGTGACGCCGGTCGGCGTGCCGGGTTTGCCGATGAAGCGGCCATCGGCCTGGGCGTATTTGTCCATGCCGTCGCTGCGCAGCGTCAAGAAGGCAACGCCCGGCGTCACCTCGCTCTCGCCTTCGTTCAGGTTGCGCAGGAACGGGCCGTGGCCGTTGAACTCGTTATTGGGCTGGTCCTCGGTTGCGAACACGCCATGATTGGGCGTGCCGCACAGGACGGCGTGGCTGACATCGCCGGCACCGCCATTCTTGATGACGTTGCGGATCGCATTGCCGCCGCGCGAGCTGCCGACCAGCGCTACACGAGACGCCCCGGTACGGCGCTTCAGCTCCGCGATGGCAGCCGTGAGCTCCCGGCGTTGGTCCTCGATCGAGGAGCGGTTTGCCTGCTCGACCTTGTCGTCGCTGCGGGCCAGCGGATCGGTAAAATTGATTGCCGCCATGCGATCGCGCGCGATGCCGTTGGATTCCATCCGCCACATCGTGGTCATCCAGAGCGCGTCATAGTCGCCATTGCCGTGGACGAACAGGATCGGCGGCACCTCGGCGCCGGGCGCCGCGACGCGTGCGGCTTGGGCCCATGCGCCCGTTCGCAAGCTCGCAACCGCGAAAGGCAAGCTGCCCGTCCCCAGCAGGATCGTCCGTCGCGACAGCTTCATTTGTTCCTCCCCGGCAAACCGCCTCTTTGCACCGCTTATAGCGGCCTAATCACTGGACAGCGAAGGACTTTCGCGGGCATCACTGAACTCACCGGAATCGCCAGGACCACTTCTGCCAGCCCATATGGAAGGGGATATGACCGAGCAGCCGAACCGCCAGAAAATGGCCGCCGACGGCATCACCGCGCCGCTGCGGTACACCGTATTCCGGCGCATCTGGCTCGCCAGCCTGCTCTCCAATCTCGGCCTCCTGATCCAGGGCGTCGGCGCGGCCTGGGCGATGACACAGATGGCAGCCTCGGCGGACAAGGTGGCGCTGGTGCAGACCGCGCTGATGCTGCCGATCATGCTGATCTCGATGCCGGCCGGCGCTATCGCCGACATGTATGACCGCCGCATCGTCACCCTGGTTTCGCTGATGATTGCCCTCACCGGCGCGACCGCGCTGACGGTGCTGGCCGGGCTCAATCTCATCACCCCTGAAGCCCTGCTCGCCTTTTGCTTCGTGGTGGGCAGCGGCAACGCGCTGTTCGGCCCGGCGTGGCAGTCCTCGGTCAGCGAGCAGGTGCCGCCCGATGCGCTGCCTTCGGCTGTCGCGCTGAACGGCATCAGTTACAACATCGCGCGCAGCTTC
>NZ_JALBGZ010001041.1:0-1615 GCF_023006515.1 Bradyrhizobium sp. PRIMUS42 | reverse complement strand
AGGGCCAGCGCGAGCTGCCCGGCCAGGAGCTCGTCGAAGGCGAGGCGCGACCAGAACGGCTGGTCGGGCAGGATGTCCGTCAGCTCGACCGGCTGATGCACCCGATTGAGCGCTTCGGCGATCGGCGGAAAATTACAGCGTCGCATCACCTCCGGGCTGATCCATTCCGGCAGCGCCGGCAGCTTCTGCAGGGCCTGCGCGATCGCGCGGCGCAGCGAACCGAGCGCCAGGCCCTCCGTCAGCGGATAGACCGGATCGATGCCGGAGAGTTTTGAGATCGCTTCCTCGTCCAGCACGCGGTCGGGATGCACGATCTGCGGGATGCCGTCATACATCTGCAGCGTGCCGGAGACGTAGCGCTTCTCGCCGACCGGTAGCAGCTTCTCGACATAGCCCGGCTTGGCACGGAAGAAGGTCAGCACGACGTCGCCGGTGTCGTCGCTGGCATAGACCAGATACGGCGCGCGCGAATTGCGTGGCGGGGGCGGGCGGTGGCGGTCCACGGTGACCTCCAGCGTCACCATGGTTCCCTGCGCCGCGTCGCGGATTTTCGGCCGCGCCCGGCGGTCGATCACCTGGCTCGGCAGATGCAGCAACAGATCGACCAGCCGCGGCGTCTCGCTGCGGCTGAGCAGGTATTGCAGCAGCTTGTCCTGCTTCGGACCGACGCCGGACAGGCTGGTCACGGGGGCAAACAGCGGGTTGAGCAGGCTGGGGCGCATTCGGGAATCTAAGGTTGTTCATGGCCGTCATGCCCGGCTTTATGCCGGGCATCCACGTCTTTTTTTGCAGCCCGACGTGGATGGCCGGGACAAGCCCGGCCATGACGGACCGGATGGGCGTCCTGTCGCAACAAAAGGCTGACATGGCCGGTCCCAATGGCTATATCACCCCGGCCCGGCACGTCCGGGCTTTCTGCGTTTGACTGGATTTGAGACATGACGGGAACGACACGATCGAGCAACGGGCTGGACGATCGCCGCAAGCGGCTTCTGTTCCGCTGCTGGCACCGCGGCACGCGCGAGATGGATTTGATCCTCGGCCGCTTCGCGGACGCCGAGATCGGCAATCTGTCCGATGACGAGCTGACGCAGCTCGAGACGCTGCTCGAGGTCAACGATCCCGATCTCTATGCCGCCATCACCGGCGACAAGGTGCTGCCGGCTGATGTCACCGGCGCGTTGTTTGCCCGCATCAAGGCCTATCCGATCGCGGACGGCGGCGTATGAAACAGGGAATGAAGTCTCCGGCCGAGCTGCTTGCGCCCGGCCGTGCGCTGACGCTTGCCAATGTCGCGGAAGGCGCCGAAGGCCTCGTCGCTTCTGATCTCGCCCGGGCCATTGCGGCGCGGCCGAAGAAGCCGGCGGTCAGCCTTGCGGTGGTCTGCCGCGACGGTCCGCGCATGCAGCAGCTCGAACGCGCGCTGCAATTCTTCGCGCCCGATCTGCCGGTGCTGACTTTCCCGGCCTGGGACTGCCAGCCCTATGACCGCGTGTCGCCACATGGCGGCATCCTGGCGCAACGCCTCACCACGCTGGCACGGCTTGCGTCCCTGACGGGCAGCGACAAGCCGCTGATCGTGCTGACGACGGTGAACGCCGTCGTGCAGCGCGTG
>NZ_JALBGZ010001040.1:0-1616 GCF_023006515.1 Bradyrhizobium sp. PRIMUS42 | reverse complement strand
CCCGAGGTGCGGCCGCGCGTTTCCGGCATCGTGGTCGAGCGTCTGTTCCGCCAGGGCAGCGAGGTGAAGGCGGGCGATCCGCTCTACCGCATCGATCCGCGCCCGTTCGAGGTCGAGGTGATGGCAAACGAAGCTGCGCTCGCCAAGGCGGAGGCCGCGCTGATGCAGGCGAGGCAGCAGGCGCACCGTATCGCTACCCTCACCAAGGATCGCGCTGCTCCGGAAGCCGAGAACGAGAAGGCGATTGCGGCTGAACGCCAGGCCCATGCCGAGGTCGAAGGTCGCAAGGCCGACCTCTCGCGGGCAAGGCTCAATCTCGACTATGCCACCGTGCGCGCGCCGATCGACGGCGTGGTCGGTGCGGCCCTTGTCAGCGAGGGTGCCCTCGCGGTGCAGAACGAGACCAATCTCGCCACCATCCAGCAGCTCGATCCGATCTATGCCGACTTCACCCAGTCGGTGAACGAGCTCAACCAGCTTCGCCGCGCCTTCGAGACCGGCGACCTCGAGCGCATCGCCTCCGATGCCGCCAAGGTGCGCCTGGTACTCGACGACAACACCATCTATTCGCTCGACGGCAAGCTGCTGTTCTCCGATGCCAAGGTCGACGCCCACACCGGACAGGTGACCCTGCGCGGCGAATTCCCCAATCCCAAGCGCGAACTGCTGCCGGGCATGTATGTCCGCGTCCGCATCGACCAGGGTCTGGATTCCGATGCGATCGCGGTGCCGCAGCAGGCGATCCAGCGCAATGGCGGTGGCGGCAGCGAAGTGTTCGTCGTCAAGGATGACAACCACATCGCAGTGCAGGCGGTGCGCACAGGGTCCGTGCAGGACGGAGTCTGGTTCGTCACTGAAGGCCTGAAGGCCGGCGACAAGGTCGTGGTGGAAGGGTTCCAGAAATTCGCGGCCGGCGACAAGGTCAAGCCGCAATCCTGGTCGGAAGCGGACGCGACCGCCGACAATCGGCACGCGCAGAAGCTCACGCGGTAACGCGCTATGGCGAGCTTCTTCATCGACAGGCCAATCTTCGCCTGGGTGGTCGCGCTGTTCATCTGCTTGATCGGCGCGATCGCCGTGCCGCTGCTGCCGATCGCGCAATATCCGATCATCGCGCCGCCCTCGATCTCGATCTCGACCAGCTATCCCGGCGCCTCGCCCGAAAACCTCTACAACAGCGTCACGCGGCTGATCGAGGAGGAGCTCAACGGCGCCGCCAACATCCTCAACTTCGAATCGACCAGCGACTCGCTCGGCCAGGTCGAGATCATCGCCAACTTCCAGCCGGGCACCGATACCAGCGCCGCCTCTGTCGAGGTGCAGAACCGCATCAAGCGCGTCGAGGCGCGCCTGCCGCGCGCGGTGATGCAGCAGGGCATCCTGATCGAGGAAGCCTCCAGCGCGGTGCTGCAGATCATCACGCTGAACTCGACAGATGGCAGCCTGGATGAGGTCGGCCTCGGCGACTTCATGATCCGCAACGTGCTGGGCGAGGTCCGCCGCATTCCCGGCGTGGGCCGCGCCACGCTGTACTCGACCGAGCGCAGCCTGCGCGTCTGGGTCGATCCGGCCAAGCTCGTCGGCTATGGGCTGACCGCGGACGACGTCAACAAGGC
>NZ_JALBGZ010000103.1:0-12473 GCF_023006515.1 Bradyrhizobium sp. PRIMUS42 | reverse complement strand
TGCCTCGGAGGCCGTGCGCTCGCTTCGCCGCAGCGGCATCGAGGCAGCGCGTCCTTACGAATCCACGCTGCCGGAGGCGGAGAGCACTTTACGGCGCCTGCGCGATCGGCAGATGGAAGCCCAGGCTGCCGACGATGCGCTGGTCGAGCTCGATGCGGCCACGGGTCCCCTCGCCACCGCCGAGAGACTCGCCGAGCAGGGCTTTGGCCCGCGGTTGAAGACGACTGCGGACGACGTGCTGGCGCGGTTGAAGTCCAACCGCACGCCGACGGCCTGATCCCCAACCCATCATCATTCGAGCCAACAGGAGACCATCATGAACCAGAACGGCCAGCCCCATAGCAGCGCCTGGGTAACCTTCACTTACGCGTCCTTTGCAGCCTCCGCGTTCCTCGTCGCCATCGGCGTCTTCTTCCTGCCGATCGACTTCTGGATGAAGGGCTATCTCACCATGGGTATCGTCATGCTGATCCAGACCTGCATCACCTTGACCAAGACCGTGCGTGACAATCACGAGAGCAGCCGGCTGGTGAACCGCATCGAGGACGCGAAGGCCGAGCGGCTGCTGATGGAGGTTTCCAAGGCCGCTTGAAAAAAGTGCCTTGAGCCGATCCGGACGAAAAGCAAGAGAGCCGTGGAGCAACACGCGCCGCGGCTCTCGCGTCCGCAACCATCAGGAACGACGTCTTGATGGTCGTGATCCGCATCACGCATTGTGCTTCGGCTGCAGGTGCGATATGGCTCTCGCGCTTTTCAGAGGCGGAGACGAGCTTTGTCGAAACAATCGCTGCGTGAAGAGGCCGAGCGCCTGATCCGCGAATCGATGGAAAAGAAGACCATCGTCGTCAAGCAGGGCGCGACCCGCATCGAGGCCGTCTGCGGCAAGTGCGGCGCGCCGAACCGGGTCCAGGCGGAGAAAGGCCAGACCCGGGTCAAGTTCGCTTGCAAGAATTGCGGGCATCAGCAAGAGACCCTGTAGCGCGCTTGCCGCGCTGCGAACACTCTAACCCTCATCCTGAGGAGCCCGCTGAAAGCGGGCGTCTCGAAGGGGCGAGGCCGGGCTGCCTCAGCGGGGCCTGCATGGTTCGAGACGCGCGCAAGGGCGCGCTCCTCACCATGAGGGTCTGACAGTTACTTCCCCTCCACAAACCTCCTGAACGCATCCGCATAGTCCGGGTGCCAGCGCGACAGTGGCGGGCGGTTCTCGATGATGTCGGCGGCGGCCCATTCCATGCGCTTCTCGTCGAGCGCGCGCGGTACGTCGTTGTCCGGGCATAGGATGTAGAAATCGCCCACCTCAAGCCGCGCCAGCATGAAATCGATCGTCTGTTCCGGCGTCCAGGCGCCGGCCGGTTTTTCGGTGCGTCCCTTCGCGGTGAGGCCGGTGAAGACGAAGCCGGGGATCAGCAGGTGTGCCGTGACGCGACAATCCTTTGTGTTGCGCAGCTCGTGCTGGAGCGCTTCGGTAAATGCTTTCACCCCGGCCTTGGAGACATTGTAGGCGGGATCGCCCGGCGGCGTGGTGATGCCCTGCTTCGAGCCCGTGTTGATGATGAGGCCGCATTTGCCGCGTGCGATCATGTTGGGCGCGAAGATGCGTGAGCCGTTGATGATGCCCCACATGTTGACGGCGATGATGCGCTGCCAATGATCGGGCTCGTCAAACAATGTGCTGCCCGGCTGGATGCCGGCATTGTTCATGAGCAGGTCGGTTCCGCCGAAATGCGCGCCCACGGCGCGCTCCAGTTCCATCACGCTCTCGGCCCTGCTGACATCGACGGCGAAGGTCATCACGTTTGTGGCAGAAGTGACGGACGACAGTTTTGTTGCGGCCTCGGTCAGTCGAGCCCCCTCGACATCCGCGATACACACCTTCATTCCAGCGCGCGCGAAGGCCATGGCCGCGGCCAACCCGATACCGGACGCGCCACCGGTGATCACGGCAACATTGTCTTTGACGATGGCGGAATGTGGCATGGGGCGTCTCCGGAGGGGGCTTGCTCGAGTTATAACAATGGCGGTGCGCGACCCCGCACAAGTCGGCATGGGAGGTCTTCGTTCCGCGCTGCCTTTACGCCTATCCGGCACCGCTGTATCCTTTAACGCAACGATCCCGCCCAGATCGAACCAATCAATCACCTGACAGGGAGTGCAGCCATGGCTGTGTCGCAGGCTATTCCGATCACGCGTCATCCGTTCGCGAACGGGTCCTACAAGCAGATGCTGATCGACGGGAAGTGGGTCGACGCAGCCTCTGGCAAGCGCTTCGAGACCCACAATCCCGCGACAGGCGAGTTGCTCGCAACGGTCGCCGAGGGCGACAAGGAAGACATCGATCGTGCGGTTGCCGCCGCCCGCCGCGCCTTCGAAGGACCCTGGAGCAAGGTCAAGCCGTTCGAGCGGCAGAACCTGCTGCTCAAGCTCGCCGACCTCGTCGAGAAGAATTTCGACGAATTGTCGCAGCTCGACACCCTCGACATGGGCGCGCCGCTCAGCCGCACCCGCGCCTATCGTCTGCGCGCCGTCGGCATGCTGCGTTACTACGCCGGCCAGACCACGGCGATCCATGGCGAGACCATCGAGAACTCACTTCCTGGCGAAATCTTCTCCTATACGCTGAAGGAGCCGATCGGCGTCGTCGGCGCGATCATTCCCTGGAACGGTCCGCTGACCGCGACGATCTGGAAGATCGGTCCCGCAATCGCGACCGGCTGCACCGTGGTGCTCAAGCCCGCCGAGGAGGCGCCGCTGACCTCGCTGCGCATCGCGGAGCTCGCAATGGAAGCGGGTATTCCGCCCGGCGTCATCAACGTCGTGCCCGGCTACGGCGAGACCGCCGGCGCCGCGCTCGCGGCGCATCACGACGTCGACAAGGTCGCCTTCACCGGCTCGCATGTCACGGGCCAGTCGATCATCCGGGCCTCCGCCGGGAACCTCAAGCGCGTTTCGCTCGAGCTCGGCGGCAAGTCGCCGGACATCGTGTTCGCGGACGCCGATCTCGATGCCGCTGTGCCCGGCGCCGCGATGGCGGTGTTCGCCAATTCCGGCCAGATCTGCAGTGCCGGCACGCGCCTGTTCGTCGAGCAGGCGATCTACGAGGAGTTCGTCGGCCGCGTCGCCGAGTTCGGCAAGAAGCTGCAAGTCGGCAACGGCCTCGATCCCAATGTGCAGATCGGCCCGCTGGTGTCCGAGCAACAGCTCGAACGCGTCACCGGTTATCTCGACATCGGCCAGAAGGAAGGCGCGAAGGCGCTCGCCGGCGGCGGCCGCGTCACCGAGGGCGCGCTGTCGAAGGGCTTCTTTGTCTCGCCGACGGTGTTCGCGGGGGTCCAGGACAACATGCGCATCGCGCAGGAGGAGATTTTTGGTCCCGTCATCTCCGCGATCGCGTTCAAGGACATGGACGAGCTCGTCAAGCGCGCCAACAACACCACCTTCGGCCTCGGTTCCGGCCTGTGGACGCGCGACGTCAGCAAGGCGCATGCGGTTGCAAAGTCGCTGCGCGCCGGTTCGGTGTGGGTGAATTGCTACCAGGCGATGGATCCGGCCGTGCCCTTCGGCGGCTACAAGATGAGCGGCTACGGTCGCGAGTCCGGCAAGCAGCACGTCGAGGAATATCTCAACGTGAAGGCCGTCTGGATCAAGACGGCCTAACGCGCCATCGCGTCCGGACTTCAGCGATCGATCTTGCATGCGGCGACGAGAGGCTGCTTGCGACGACCGGAGGTTGTTACCCGGACGCTACAGATGGTTTTGAAACTGCTGTCGTCCGCGATCTTGCAAGGATTGTTATCCCATTTCGAACGTCGGCCCGTTAGTGCTGGTCAACATCAATGTTCGGACTGGGATATCGAGAATGCTTCGCTTCGCTTCGATCATGTTTGTGGCTTTGGGCGTCGCCTCGGCGCAGACCGCGCTCGCGGCCGATATGACTGCGCACGCGCCGGCGTACAAGGCGCCGCAATTGCCGGTTGCTTACAACTGGTCGGGCTTCTACGCCGGCGTGAATGTGGGATATGGCTGGGGCGATGGTGCGATCAATCTCGCGCCGCACGATCCGGTCTTCACCGCGGGCGTGCTCGACGTGGCCTTGGCGGGTGGCCTTGTCCCGGCGTCGCTGCCAACAAATGCGCACGGTGTGTTGGGCGGCCTGCAGGCCGGCTACAATGTGCAGACGGGCACCGTGGTGTGGGGCATCGAAGCTGACATCTCGGGCGCGGACATCAAGGGCAGCTCAACGGTTACTCGAACCCTGCCGGTGTTCCCGACCATCATGACCACGCAAGAGCAGAAGGTCGACTGGTTCGGGACCGTGCGCGGCCGGATCGGCGCTGCCATTACACCGGACTGGATGATCTACGCGACCGGCGGTCTTGCCTATGGACATGTCAAGGCGTCGACCTCGATTGTGGATCCCACGGGCGGTAGCGGCACGCCCTGCCTCAACGTCATCTGTGGCGCCGGGGCGGCGGAGAGCTGGCGCGTAGGCTGGACCGTCGGCGGCGGCGGCGAATATCGCTTGTCGTCGAATTGGAGCGTCAAGCTCGAATATCTCTATTATGATCTCGGCAGTGAGAAATACACCTTCTTCAATCAGGTGTTCCCGATCGCTCCCGGCCCGGCTCGCGGCTTTGACGCGACCGCGAATTTCACTGGCCACATCGCTCGGGTCGGCTTGAACTACAAGTTCGGCTCAGGTCCGGTCGTCGCGAAGTACTGACCTGCCGTTCTGAACGAGCAGCAAGCCCCGGGCTCGGCCCCGGGGCTTTTTGATTTGGCCGCATCTTTGGCTGGCCAGCCATCCTCCCGGGCGGCTTCCGGGCTGCCGCGCTTTCTCATATGATCCTCGTCCTCTCATCGATCGTTTTGGGGTCCATATGAAATTCGAAGCGCTATTTAGACCGTTGCAGGTCGGTCCGTACAAGCTCGCGCATCGCGTCGCGATGGCGCCGCTGACGCGTATGCGGGCCGCGCGCGAGAGCTTTTCGCCGCGCCCGCTCAACGCCGAATATTATGGCCAACGCGCCACAAAGGGCGGCCTGATCATCGCCGAAGCCTCGCCAGTGCTCTCGCACGGTCGCGGCAACCCGGCGACGCCCGGCATCTATTCGGAGGCGCAGATCGCCGGTTGGCGCAAGGTGGTCGACGCGGTGCACGCAAAGGGCGGCATCATCTTTCTCCAGCTCTGGCATGTCGGCCGCGTCTCGCACTCCTCCTTCCATGGCGGCGAGTTGCCGGTTTCCGCCTCGGCGATCCCGATCAAGGCGGAAGGCATGAAGGCGATGACGGCCGACGGCAAGATCTCCGACTATGAGACGCCGCGCGCGCTGGAGACCGAGGAGGTCAAGGATATCGTCGAGGCGTTCCGGCAGGGTGCCAAGAACGCGCTCGCGGCTGGTTTCGACGGTGTCGAAATCCACGGCGCCAACGGTTACCTGCTCGAGCAATTCCTGCAATCGCGCAGCAATCAGCGCACCGATCAATATGGCGGTTCGATCGAGAACCGCGCGCGACTTCTGCTGGAAGTCACGCAGGCCGCGATCGACGTATGGGGTGCGAACCGCGTCGCCGTGCGGCTGTCGCCCCACGGCATCGCCAATGATTCCGGCGAGCCCGACCCGATGCCGCTCTACACGCATGTTGTGAAGTCGCTCGACAAGCTCGGCCTCGCTTACCTGCATTTCATCGAGCCGCGCTCGAGCGGTGCGGGCCGCGCCGACGTCAACTGGCAGAATGTGCCCTCCGCAATGGTGCTGTTCCGCCCGCACTACAGCGGCGTGCTGATGACCGCTGGCGGGTTTGTCGGCGAGACAGCGAACGCGGCGATCGCCGAGGGCCATGCCGATATCATCGCGTTCGGCCGCATCTTCATCTCCAATCCCGATCTGCCGCGCCGCCTGCAGCACGACTATCCGATCACGCCGTACAACCGTGCGACGTTCTACGGCGGTGAGGAGAAGGGGTATACGGATTATCCGGTGTATGACGAGCTGACGCCGGCGTGAGGCTGCCGTAGCCCGGATCAGCGCAGCGACATCCGGGACCTTCGCCAGAAGGACAATGTTCCCGGATGTCGCTTTCGCTGATCCGGGCTACGAAGCTGTTGTGTCGCACGAACCCACGAACTCCGTCATTGCGAGCGCAACGAAGCAATCCAGACTGCCTCCGCGGAAAGATTCTGGATCGCTACGCTCGCGATGACGGTGAGGAGAGACCATGGCCAAAGCCGCCGCCGCCGCAGGTACAGCCACCGGTCAATGCCTCTGCGGCAAGGTCACCTTCGAGATCGACATCCCCGCGCGCTGGGCCTGGCACGATCACTCAGCCGCCAGCCGCCGCGCCCACGGCGCGGCCTACGCGACCTATGTCGGCAGCTGGAAGAAGCGGTTTCGCATCATGTCAGGCAAGACGGCGCTCACCCGCTACGAGGACAAGGCCACCAAGACCGCGCGCAGCTTCTGCTCGCATTGCGGCACGCCAATCGCTTATGAGCGCCCGCGCGGCCCGCACATGGTCAACATCCCCCGCGCGCTTTTCAAGGAACGCACCGGTCGGCAGCCGCTCTACCACATCGCGATCGAAGAGCTGCAGGAATGGGCTTATACCGGCGAGCCGCTGGTGCCGCTGAAGGGTTTTCCCGGCGTGGTCTGGCAACGTTCAAAAAAGAAGAAGCGCGCAGGTGGTGAGGATCCGTTCGAATTGGGACGGGAGGAGATGTAGCTCGCGGCGTACCGCTCTCGTGCCCCGGACGCAGCGCAGCACCTCCCCGGCGATGCGCAGCATCGTCCGGTTCGGTGATGCGCTGCTGAGCCGGGGCCCATTCATCGGCGAGTTCAGCCGCGAAACTGGGTCCCGGCTCTGCGCCGCATCGCTACGCGCTGCGTCGCGTCCGGGACACGAGAGCGCAGTTCGCAACGTCCTACGCAACGCAGCTATGACCGCACTTCCTTGCGCGCATCCTCCGACTTCGGCCATCATGTCTTTCGTCCTTGCGGCAACGTCCGCTTCTGGAGGAAACATGAAGAACAAGATCACCGGCCGCTCCGCCTTTCTCGCGCTGCTCAAGGACGAGGGCATCACGCATCTGTTCGGAAACCCGGGGACCACCGAGTTGCCGATCATGCATGCGCTGAAGGACCATCCCGACCTCACCTATGTGATGGCAATGCAGGAGAGCCTGGTGGTCGCGATCGCCGATGGCTATAGCCGCGCCTCAGGCAAGCTCGTCGCCTGCAACGTCCATGTCGCGCCGGGGCTCGGCAACGCGATGGGCTCGCTCTACAACGCCCAGTTCACGGGCACGCCGATGATCCTGACTGCGGGACAGCAGGAGCAGGGCCACGGCCTGATGGAGCCGGTGCTGTATGGCCCCTTGGTGCGGATGGCCGAGCCGCTGGTGAAGTGGGCGGTGGAGGTGACGCGGCTGGAGGATTTGCCCCGTATCGTCCGCCGCGCCGCCAAGATCGCGACAACGCCGCCGACCGGGCCGGTGTTCATCTCGCTGCCCGGCGACATCCTGAACAGCGAGGCCGGGATCGATCTCGGCCGCTCCACCCGCATCGACGCGCGCACGAAACCGTCGGACGAGGCGTTGAAAGCCTTCGCCGCACGGTTGCTCAGGGCCGAGCGCCCCGTCATCGTCACCATGGACGAGGTGGTGAAGAGCGATGCGCTGAAGGAGGCGGCCGAACTCGCCGAACTGCTTGGCGCGGCGGCCTATCAATCCTCGACGCCCTACGGCTCGCACTTCCTCTCGGAGAGCCCGAGCTTCGTCGGCACGCTGGCGCGTGTACAGAAGGTCGCGCGCGATACGCTGGCGCCATACGACCTCCTGGTCGCGCTCGGCGGCGATCCCTTGCGCATGTCGGTCTATAGCGAGGTCGATGCGCTGCCTGATGGTCTCGGCATCGTGCAGATCGGTCTCGTCGATTGGGAGATCGCCAAGAACTACGGCGTCGAGATCGCGCTGAAGGCGGATTTGAAGGAAACGTTGCGCGCGCTGATCCCGGTGCTGAGGGAGATGGGCGGTGCAGCACTTGCGAGCCGGGCGAAGCAGCGCCTCGCCGAGCTGGCGCCGAAGAACTGGACCGCGCGCCGCGCCGTGCTGGTCGAGCAGATCGGCAAGAGCGCGGGCCGCAGCCCCATCGATCCGGACTTCCTGGTGCTGCAAATGGTCGAGGCCATGCCGGAGAATGCCATCCTGGTCGACGAAGGCCTCACCTCGAGCCGCCAGATCACGGCGCTGCGGCCGCATCGCGATCGCTACGGCTATCACGGCCTCGCGTCCGGCGGCATCGGCTGGGGCCTGCCGGCATCGGTCGGCGCCAGCATCGCCAATCCGGATCGCCCCGTCGTTTGCTTCTCGGGCGACGGCAGCGCGATGTATTCGATCCAGTCGCTGTGGACCGCGGCGCATCACAAGCTGCCGCTCAACGTCGTCATCGCCAACAATGGCGGCTACCGCATCATCAAGCAGCGCCTGCTCGCCTTCCACGGCGACGACAACTACGTCGGCATGGATTTCGTCGATCCGCCCGTGGATTTTGCCGGCGTCGCCAAGGCGCTGGGGTGCGAGGCGATCAAGGTCAGCGATCCGCGCGAGCTGAAAGCGACGCTGGCGTCGGCGTTCAATCGGCCGGGCACGAAGCTGATCGAGGTGATGGTGGACGGGAAGGTGTAGGGCAGGCTGCTTCCACCGTCATTGCGAGGAGCCCTTGCGACGAAGCAATCCAGATTGTCTCCACGGAGGGATTCTGGATTGCTTCGCTTCGCTCGCAATGACGACGTGGCTGCACCGCGCTCAAAACTCTCACCGTCACCCTGAGGTGGCCGCTTCTTCAGCGGCCCTCGAAGGGCGACGGCCCGGCTATATAGGCGCCCTCCATCCTTCGAGGCTCCCGGCGCGATGCTTAGCATTGCGCCACTCGCACCTCAGGATGACGGAACCTGAAGCGACCGGTTACCCCTTATTCCCCACCCGATACCCCGCCGCCGGATGCGGCGCATCCAGCCTGGCACGTCCGCCACCGAACAGCTTCTCGCGCAGCGTGCCCTTCGCATACTCCGGCTTATACCGCCCGCGCTTGGTCAGCTCCGGCACCAGCATGTCCGAAATGTCCTCGAAATCGCCTGGCGAGATCGCAAACGCAACATTGAGGCCGTCGACGTCGGTCTTCTCGAACCAGTCCTCGATCTTGTCGGCGACGCTTTCGGGCGTGCCGACGACGACGGGGCCGGCACCGCCGATGCCGACATGCTCGATGACGTCGCGCACGGTCCAGACACGGTCCGGATCACCCCGTGTGACGTTGTCGAGCGCACTGCGGCCGGCATCGTTCTGCACGTGACGCACTTGCTGGTCGAGCTCGTAGCCGGAGAAATCGATGCCGGTCCATCCCGACATCAGGGCGAGCGCGCCTTCCGGATTGATGTACGAGCGGTAGTCGGCATATTTCGCAGCCGCTTCGGCTTCGGTGTTGCCGAGGATGATCGTCATCATGTTGAACATCAGGATCTCCGCCGGGTTACGGCCGATCCTGGCGGCTTCCTCGCGGATCGCCGACACGCGCGGTGCAATGATCTTGGCTGACGGTCCCGACATGAAGACACATTCGGCATGCTTGGCCGCGAACTGCCGGCCGCGCGGCGAGGTGCCGGCCTGGTACAGCACCGGCGTGCGCTGGGGCGAGGGCTCGCTGAGATGGATGGTGTTGTTGATGCGGTAGTTCGCGCCCTCATGATTGACGCGATGCACCTTGCTCGGATCGGTGAAGATGCCGCGCTTGCGGTCGCGCAGCACGGCGTCGTCCTCCCAACTGCCCTCCCAGAGCTTGTAGACGACCTCCATATATTCGTCGGCGATGTCGTAGCGGTCGTCGTGCCCGGTCTGCTTGTCTTTGCCGGCGCCGCGCGCGGCGCTGTCGAGATAGCCGGTGACGACATTCCAGCCGATCCGGCCCTCGGTGAGATGATCGAGCGTCGACATTCGCCGTGCGAACGGATAGGGCGGTTCGAACGACAAATTGCTGGTCACGCCGAAGCCGAGATTTTGCGTCACCGCGGCCATGGCCGAGAGCAACAGCAGCGGCTCGTTTGACGGCGTCTGTGCTGCGTTGCGCAAGGCCGCGTCAGGGCTGTTGCCATAGACGTCGTAGACCCCGAGCACGTCGGCCAGGAACAGCCCGTCGAAGCGGCCCCGCTCCAGCGTTTTGGCGAGATCGATCCAGTAGGGCAGGCGGTTATACTCGGCGGTGCGGTCGCGCGGATGGGTCCACAGGCCGGGTGACTGATGTGCGACGCAATTCATCGCGAAGGCGTTGAGCCTGATCTGCTTGGCCATGATGGTCCCTCGGCGCCCTGTACTGAGCGCTCTTCGAATGATAGACGTGCGCCCCAACTTGGCGACGTTCTTGCATATGGTTTGTGCTTGGCAAGGCCAAAATCGGCGGTACGCCCGCCATTGGCAAGCCAATCTCAAGCGAGCAAGGACGGAATCCCAAGAGAAGTACAAGAGAACTACAAGAACTATCCACTCCCCGCCACTTTCGAAGGGCATCCTGTCTCGGGTAGGGTCCTTCGCGCGAAGTCCGAAAAGTGAGTCATGACCAGAGCCGACGCCATCTCCCGCGCCCGTGAGGATTTCAAATCCGGCGCATTCCTCACCGAGCTCGACCGCCGCGTCGCTTATCGGACCGAAAGCCAGAATCCGTCGCGTGGCGCCGAGCTGCGTGGCTATCTGGAACAGGAGATGATGCCCTCCTTTGCTGCGCTCGATTTTTCCAGCCGCATCGTTGAGTCCCCGAGCGGCAAGGCGCCGTTCCTGTTTGCCGAGCATCATGAGAGCGCGTCAGCGCCGACCGTGCTGATCTACGGCCATGGTGATGTCGTCGACGGCATGGAGGGCGAGTGGCGCGACGGCCGCGATCCCTGGCGCACGACGGTTGCGGGCACGCGACTCTACGGCCGCGGCACCGCCGACAACAAGGGCCAGCACAGCATCAACATGGCGGCGCTGCGCGCGGTGCGCGACGCCCGCGGCGGCAAGCTCGGCTTCAACGCCAAGTTCATCGTCGAGATGGGCGAGGAGATCGGCTCGCCCGATCTCGGCAAGGTCTGCGATCTCAATCGCGACGCGCTCAAGGCCGATCTGTTCATGGCCTCCGACGGGCCGCGCCTGTCCGCCGACCGTCCGACGCTCTTCCTTGGCTGCCGCGGTGGCATCCGCATCCATTTGGATGTGAACTTGCGCGATGGCGGTCACCATTCCGGCAATTGGGGCGGCGTGCTGGCCAACCCCGCGACCATTCTGGTCAACGCGATCTCCACGCTGGTCGACGGCCACGGCCGCCTCCAGCTCGACGCGCTGAAGCCGCCGCGGCTCACCAACCAGATCCGCAGCTATCTGGCCGATGTGCAGGTGGTCCCTACCGAGGACGAGCCGGCGCTTGCCGAGAACTGGGGCGAGGAGGGGCTTTCGGCCGCCGAGCGGCTCTACGCCTGGAATACGCTGGAAGTGCTGGCGATGTCGTCGGGCAATATCGAGAAGCCGGCCAACGCCATTCCGGGCCATGCCAATGCCGTGTTGCAACTGCGTTTCGTGGTCGGCACCAAAATTGATGGGCTGATCGAGGCCATCCGCGCTCATCTGGCCGGACGCGGTTTTCCGATGGTAGAGGTGCGGGCGGCCCAGAGTTTTGCTGCATCGCGCACAGATTTCGACAGCCCCTGGATCAAATGGGCGGCGGATTCGGTGCAGGAGACCACCGGCAAGCCGCCGGCGGTGCTGCCGAACTTCGGCGGCTCGCTTCCCAACGACGTGTTCTCCGAGATCCTGGGCCTGCCGACGATCTGGGTCCCGCACTCCTATCCCGGCTGCTCCCAGCATGCGCCCAATGAGCACATCCTGCTGCCTTTGACCGAAGAGGCCTTGACGGTCATGGCCGGGCTGTTCTGGGATCTCGGGGAATTGCCCAAGCCGCTAACCTGAGCCGTTAACCTGCGCCGCGATCCAGCCGAAAGTCACATTCTAATCCGGCCCAATCTGTGCTTGCATCCGGGCCGCATCATCCTGAAAGGGGACCAAAAAAGTGAAACACTTCCGTAGCATCGGCCTCGCGCTCGCCGCGACCTTCGCCGTCAGCCAGGCCGGGGCCCAGGAGCTGACCGGCACGCTGAAGAACATCAAGGACACCGGCGCCATCACGCTGGGCTTTCGCGACTCCTCGATCCCGTTCTCCTATCTCGATGACAACCAGAAGCCCGTCGGGTTCGCGATGGACATCTGCTACAAGATCGTCGACGCCGTGAAGAAGGAGCTCAAGCTCGACAAGCTCGAGGTCAAGCTCAACCCGGTGACCTCGGCGACCCGCATCCCGCTGATGGCCAACGGCACCATCGACCTCGAATGCGGCTCGACCACCAACAACGCCGAGCGCCAGAAGCAGGTCGCCTTCACCAACACCCATTATCTGACC
>NZ_JALBGZ010001039.1:0-1619 GCF_023006515.1 Bradyrhizobium sp. PRIMUS42 | reverse complement strand
GTCGTCGCCAGCGGCGACTTGGCGTAGGCACCGTTGCCGACCACGAGCGCGATGCGCTTCTCCTGCTGCTGGGCGCGTACCGATCCCGGCGCGCCGGCGGCAAGGGCCACGATCGGCAGCAGAAGGCAGATAAAGACCCTGAGCGTCCCACGCATGGCTTGCTTGCCCGTTATTGTTGTTGAGGAGCCACCACGCATGAGGCGCGCGGCCGGCTGAACGGCGGTTGAACGAAAGGCGCGGATTAAGGCGGTGGCGTGGCCACGCCGCTGCCGGCGTCAGCTCCATGCCACCCTTGTGCCGGCCTCAAGTCAGCCTCGCGCACCCTAGAAACTGCGCGAGGCTCCTTCAAGTCCCTGCTTGGCGGCCGCCCTTCAACGGGCAGAGGCGCGACCGCCTGGCTCCGGTACCCCCGAAGCCGGGCTCAGCCCTGGGCAAGCAACTCGACGGTCCCGGTGCTCAACCGATAGATGCCGCCGACCACCTTGAGCTTGCCCTGCTCGACCGCTGCGTTGAGGATCGGGGCGGCCGATTTCAGCTTGGCAACGTTGTCGAGGACATTCTGGCGAATGGCGTTGTCGAGCGCGTTCCCGCTTTGCTGGGCCGCCGTCTTCACCGCCGGCGCGATCGCGGAGACCAGCGTGGGGATGTGCCCCGGCAGCGGCTTGTCGTCCTTCAGCGACTTGATCGTCGCGTCGACGGCGCCGCAATTGTCGTGGCCGAGCACCAGGATCAGGGGCGTGCCGAGTACGGCGACCGTGTACTCCATGCTCGCAACCGTCTCATCGCCGGCAAAGTTTCCGGCGACGCGGCACACGAACAGGTCTCCGCGTCCGCTGTCGAAGGCATATTCAGGCGCGATCCGAGAATCGGCGCAGCTCAACACGGCTGCGTAGGGATTCTGACCACCGACCAGAGCCTCGCGCTCATGCGTGAAATCGTGGCGGCGCGACACGCCCGACACATAGCGCGCATTGCCCTCCATCAGCCGCTTCAGCGCCGCATCGGGTGACAGCACGTTCTGGGGTTTCGGCGGCGCCTTCGCCTCCTTGGCCGACGCGGGCCCACCAAACGCCGCCACCCCGAGCGCGGAGGCGGCGAAAAGCATCATCGAACGCCGGGAGGGAGCATGCGATTGATGCAGATTTTCAGAGCATTTGTCACACATGATTCTTCTTCCTTGGTTTTGCGCCGGGCAACAACTGATAGCTGTGCCAGGTAGACTTTGAAACCATGCGCGAGCTTGATAGTTAAGCTTTGGTTTGCGGCAGCGCAGGCGACGTCAGAGCTGCTGTACGTCCACCACGCCCGCGACCGCCTTGATCGCGCCAGCGATCTGCGGCGAGACCTTGAAGCGGCCGGGCAGCTTCATCTCGACCTCGGTCTCGAGGTCGAGCATCATCACCAGTGAGACCTCGCCATCGCCGTTCGAGCGTGGTGCGATGCCCGGACTGCCGATCTTTGGCGCGGCGCCATTCGATGCGGCCATGTCGGGGCTGGCCAACCGCTTGGCGATCGACTCCAGCGGCTTGGTGTCGCGCACAAAGATGCGCAGCCCCTTCTGCGTCTTGGCGGCGGCATCATCCAGCGGCTCGGCATGCAACACGCGGGCGCGGACGTCC
>NZ_JALBGZ010001038.1:0-1625 GCF_023006515.1 Bradyrhizobium sp. PRIMUS42 | reverse complement strand
GATCCGCCCCGTGGATGCGCAAGGTGTCGCCGACGCGATTCTGACCTGCCGGCAGGCGCGCCTGCCGTTCGTGCCGCAGGGCGGACTGACCGGGTTGTGCCGCGGCGCATCGCCCGAAGCGGGTTGGGTCGCGATCTCGCTGGAGCGCATGACCGGCATCGAGGAGATCGACCCTGCCTCGGCGACGATGACGGTGAAGGCAGGCACGCCGCTGGAGACGATCCAGAAGGCCGCCGACGAGGCCGGCTTCTTCTTCCCGCTCGACCTCGGCTCGCGCGGCTCCTGTGCGATCGGCGGCAATCTTTCGACCAATGCCGGCGGCAACCGCGTGATCCGCTACGGCATGACGCGCGAACTGGTGCTCGGCCTGGAAGTGGTGTTGCCCGACGGCACCGTCATGACCAACCTCAACAAGCTGATGAAGAACAATGCCGGCTACGATCTGAAGCATCTGTTCATCGGCTCCGAAGGCACGCTCGGCATCATCACCCGCGTGGTGCTAAAACTGTTCCCGAAGCCGCGCTCGACCATGGCCGCGCTGTGCGCGCTGAAGGACTATGCCGCAGTGATCGCGCTGCTCGACGCGGCGCGCAGCGGGCTCGGCCCGCTGCTGTCGGCATTCGAGGTGATGTGGCCGGACTATTGGGACGTGATCACGAATCGCGCCGGCGTGAAGCCGCCGGTCGGCGCAGGTCACGGCCTCTACGTGCTGGTCGAGGCGCAGGGCACCGACGAAAGCCTGGACGCGCCGCGGTTCGAGAGCTGGCTCGAAGAGCTGATGGAGCGCGGGCTGCTGACTGATGCTGCTGTCGCGCAATCGCTGGCGCAGACGCAGAGCTTCTGGCGCGTGCGCGACATCTGCGCCGAATTCGGCCAGGTGCTGGGCCCGCACATCTCCTACGACATCGGCCTTGCGGTTAAGCGGATGGACGAGTTCGTCACGCGGTGCAAGGCGGCGCTGGCTGACGGTATCGAGGGCTGCGAAAGCGTCTATTACGGCCATATCGGCGACGGCAATCTGCATCTGGTCTCCTGGGTCACCGGCCTTTCCGTCGAGCAGCAGCCGAAGGAAGAGATGGACACGATCATCTACGGTCTGGTCCGTGAGCTCGGCGGCAGCGTCTCCGCCGAGCACGGCATCGGCACGCTGAAGAAGAAGTGGCTGGGGCATGCCCGGAGCGAGGCCGAGATCGCGCTGATGCGGACGCTGAAGGCGGCGCTCGATCCCGATCACCTGCTCAATCCCGGCAAAGTCGTCTGAGAGAGCAGATGCGCTCGCTCAAGCTCGATACGCCGAAATCGCTGTCGCAGCGGGTGATGCAGCGGCTGCGGCAGGCGATCATCGACGGCGAGTTCGCGTTAGGGGCCGCCATATCCGAGGAGATGGTGGCGAATTCCTTCGGCGTCAGCCGCACGCCGGTACGCGAGGCCATGGGCCAGCTGCAGGCGCAAGGCCTCGTGGCGATCCGCCCGCAGGTCGGCAGCTTCGTGTTCACGCCGAGCGCCGATGACATCACCGCGCTCTGCACCTTCCGCATCGCGCTCGAGCCCCGGGCGGCCGAGCTCGCCTATCGCTGCGATCGCGACGGTGCGATCGCCTCGATGGGTGCGGCGATCGCGGCGAT
>NZ_JALBGZ010001037.1:0-1628 GCF_023006515.1 Bradyrhizobium sp. PRIMUS42 | reverse complement strand
CGGTAGCGTGGCCGTCGGCCGGCTTGCGATAGCCGGTCTTGTCCTGAAGCGCTGTGGCGCGCGCCAAAATCTCCTCGGCCTTCTCCCAGGCCTGCTTTTCGGTGGGGGCAATGATCGGCCGGACCGACAGGCTGAAGCGCGGCGTCGGCCGCCCCTGGCGGACCGCAGCATTGTGAACACGGGAGGTGACGTCACGCACCTGCGCGTAGGATTCTCCCCACAGCGCAAACGTGTCGGCGTGCTTGCCGGCGACGTCGATCGCCGCATCCGAGGCGCCGCCGAAATAGATGCGGATGCCTTCGGGGCGATAAGGCTTCACCTGCGAGAAGGCATTCTCGACCTGATAGTACCTGCCTTTGTAGGTGAACGGCTTGTCGCTGGTCCATTCCAGCTTGAGCACATCGAGGAATTCGGAGGTGCGGGCGTAACGCTCGTCCTTGTCGTCGAGCGTATTGCCGTCCTGCCTGAGCTCAGCTGCATTGCCCCCGGTGATGACGTGAAGCGCGACCCTGCCGCGCGAAAATTGGTCGAGCACGGCGAACTGCCGCGCCAGCAGCGTCGGCGCGGTGAATCCGGGCCGCTGTGCGATCAGCACGTTGAGGCGGGAGGTCGTGTTGAGGACGTGCTGGGCCACCTGGAGCGCGTCGGGCGAGGTCGAATGAAATGCCAGCAGCGCGCGATCGAATCCCGCGTTCTCATGCGCCTTCGCCACCGTCTCGATGTGGGTGGGGTCGAGCACCGGTCCTTGGCGGACGACGGTTTCGGACGAATTGTTGTTGCTGATGAAGCCGATGAACTCGATCGACATGTCCGTCTCCTGATTGTTTTCCGGGAAAAGCTAGAGGCCCAATGCGGCTCGGCCGAGACCGATGCGCGTGGAATCGTCCTGCGGCGTGTGCACTCGGCCGCACAGCACGTCGCGATAGTGCCGCTCCAGCGGATTGGCGCGGGACAGGCCGTGATTGCCGGTGAGGGACAACGCGTCCTCCACCGCGGCAACGGCGTTGTTGGTCACGGTGAGCTTGACGACGTTGGACTCGCTTGCGGAGAGCTGCACGCCGTCATCGAAATCACGCGCAAACGTGTCGATCAGCCGCGCATTGACCGCGAGCCGCGCCTCGATGGCGCCGAGAATCTCCTGCGCCCGTGGCAGGCTCGCCAGCGGCGCGCCGAGGCTGGCGGGAACGCGTTGCTTCAGGAAGGAGATCAGCCAGTCCCGCGCGGCGCGGGCGACGCCGTCATAGATCGCGGCGACGAACACCGTGTGAATGGTCGCCTGCGTGAGGTCGGGCGTGCGCCAGTCCGCGGGCTTGCGCAGGTCGACCTCGGCATCGAGCGGGATCACCACATCGTCGAAGATCACGTCGTGGCTACCGCTGGCGCGCAGGCCATGATGGTCCCAGGTCTCGACGATGCTGGTGCCCGGCAGACCCGCCGGCACCAGGAACTGACCGACGCGCGGCTCGGCTTCATCCGTCCGCGCCCAGACCAGATACCATTTCAGGATCGGCGAGCCCGTCGAATAGATCTTGTGGCCGGAGAGCCGCCAGCCGGTCTCGGTTCGCCGCGTGATCGTCGCCGGCAGACCGCCGCGGGCGGGCGAGCCGAGCTCCGGCTCGACACGCAGC
>NZ_JALBGZ010001036.1:0-1631 GCF_023006515.1 Bradyrhizobium sp. PRIMUS42 | reverse complement strand
AGCTGCGGCTACTTCGCCTTCTTGGCTTTGGCTTTCTTTGCCTTCTTCTCCGGCTTTTCCTTCGCCTTCTTCGCCACCTTCACCACAACGGGCGTGCTGGCGGCAATCCGCGAGATCGTCGGTTTCGGCGACGGCCTGATCGGCCGCCTCCTGATGATCGATGCGCGCGCAATGCGCTTCGAAACGCTGCGCTACGGGCGCGATCCGGCCAACCCGCTCAACGGCGACGGGCCTGTGGTCACCGACCTCAACGCCCATCGCACCTGATTGCCGCGGTTACGCCGTGGCC
Source organism: Bradyrhizobium sp. PRIMUS42 (assembly GCF_023006515.1). Lineage (NCBI taxonomy): Bacteria > Pseudomonadati > Pseudomonadota > Alphaproteobacteria > Hyphomicrobiales > Nitrobacteraceae > Bradyrhizobium > Bradyrhizobium sp. PRIMUS42. The sequence continues at coordinate 1,342 of NZ_JALBGZ010001036.1, read as the reverse complement.
GGGTTCTCGCTGTCGAGATGCGCCATCTGCTCGGCGGCGTAGCGCGTTCCGGATGCGACATCCGGCGGGAACGCTTTTGCCAGCGCAGCGAGATGGGCCTGTGTCAGCGTGAACCGGGTCGCGCCGAGCGCCTCGTTGAGACGGTTGCGAGTTCTCGCGCCGACCAGCGGCACGATTTCCTTACCCTGCGCCGCCACCCAGGCGATCGCGACCTGCGCCGGCGTTGCTCCGACGTCGTTCGCAACCGCGCGAAGCGATTCGACGAGCGCGAGATTGGCATCAAGGTTCGCGCCCTGGAAACGCGGCGTCATCAGCCGATAGTCTCTGCCGGCTTTGCCGCTGTCCCTGGTCCAGTGGCCGCTGATCAGGCCGCGCGCCAAGACGCCATAAGCCGTGATGCCGATGCCGAGCTCGCGGCAGGTCTTGAGGATATCGCGTTCGATGCCACGCTCGATCAGCGAATATTCGATCTGGAGATCAGCGATCGGATGCACGGCGTGCGCGCGGCGGATAGTGTCGGAGCCGACCTCTGACAGGCCGATATGCCTGATGTAGCCGGCCTTCACGAGATCCGCGAGGCAGCCGATGGTCTCCTCGATGGGAATGCTGGGGTCGAGCCGCGCGGGGCGATAGATGTCGATATAATCGGTGCCTAGGCGTTGCAGTGAATAGGCGAGGAAGTTTTTGGTCGCGGCTGGCCTCGTGTCCATGCCGGCGAACTCGCCGGCGGGACCCCGCAGCGCGCCGAACTTCACGCTGATCTGCACCTTGTCGCGTGCGACGTCCTTCACGGCATCGCGCACCAGCATCTCGTTGTGGCCCATGGCGTAGAAGTCGCCGGTATCCAACAAGGTGATGCCGGCATCGATCGCCGCCTGCACCGTGGCGATGGCCTCGCCGCGATCGGCGGGGCCATAGAGATCCGACATACCCATGCAGCCGAGGCCGAGGGCCGAGACGGTGGGACCGGTTGAACCGAGTTTACGCTGTTCCATGATGGCTCTCCTCGAAAGGCGGCTGCTGCGCCGCGTGACGAGGCCAGATTGCGCTTGCTCGATTGCGCCGATAAGCTGGACAATCCGGAATAGCTTGTTCACATTAGAGGACAATGCCGGAGCCCGATTTGCGCGATCTCGATGTCTTCGTGGCGGTCGCCCGCACCCGCAATTTCCGGCGTGCGGCGGGCGAAATTCGTGTGTCCGTGTCGAGCCTTAGCCAGCGGCTGCGAGACCTGGAGGAGCGCCTCGGCGTCCGGTTGATGAACCGCACCACCCGCAGCGTCGCCCTGACCGAGGCGGGCGAACTGTTGCTGTCGCGGGTGGCGCCGGCGCTGCGCGATGTC
>NZ_JALBGZ010001035.1:0-1632 GCF_023006515.1 Bradyrhizobium sp. PRIMUS42 | reverse complement strand
ACCACTTCACCCGCACCCGCGCCATCCGCCGCGGCATCGTCGAGATCGGCCAGGATTCGGCGGCGGCGGATTTCGGCCGGCAGCACGGCGCGCTGAAGAAGCCGTAGCGGCGCCTCCCCATTTCCCGTCATTCCGGGGCGACGCGCAGCGTCGAACCCGGAATGACGAGAGGTCTTCAATACAGCGGCGGGATCTGGCCGACCTTGACCGGGCCGAGCAGCACGGCGCCGTCGACGAACTTGAGCGGGAAGCTTCTCGCTTTCTTGCCTTCCAGCGTGCTCTCGGTGCCGATCGAGTTGATGCCGGCGGCAACGCCGGCATTGGCGTTCTGCTTGATGACCTTCCCCAGGCCGGGCACGGCGCGGTCGAGCGCGCCGAAGAGGTTGTTGAGGTCCTGCGACTTCACGCCCGGCGCGACGCGGTCGAGCGTCGCCTGCGGCACGCCCTCCTCCAGCATCTTCTCGATGCCGAGCGCCGGGATCACGCGCTCGAGGCCCGTCACCGTCATCTGCAATTCGCCGTCGAGCCGGCCGTTGGCGGAGAGGCCCAACGTGCCGGCCGCAACCGCGATCATCTCGCCCTGCTGGATCCGCGACTGGACGATCTCGATATGGCCGCCGGCGGCCTGGATCTCGCGGAAGCGCTGCGGCCAGGGCTTTGGCGTCAGGTCGGACAGGCCGGTGACCTTGGCGCGCGTGTCCGCCTCGAACGGCTCGGCGAGCAGGGGGTGAACGCCCTGGATGCTGCCCTGCGCGACATGGAGCACGGTCTCGATCACAGGATGATCGGCCGGCGATCCCTCGGCGAGGCGACCGTGCAGCTCGACCTGCTTGGCGCGCGCAAGCGGCACCTGCACGCTGCCGTCGAGCCGGTTGAGGGTGGGATCGTCGAACACGATGGAGGCGCGATCCGGCACGGCCGGCAGGCCGGCCACGCTGGCGCGACCGTTACTCCAGTTCACCACGAAGGTGTTTTGCGTGACGCCGTCGGTCAGGGTCGCGGGTGCGGAGAATTGGGCGATGACGCGCTTGGGATCGTAGACCTGGGCGACGACCAGGATGTTGTCGAGCTTCGCCGTGAATGGCGTCTTGCTCGCATTCTGCGAGACCAGGGCGACGCTGGCGCCGGAGCACTGGACCTCGAAGCGGAACGGGAAGCCCGCGATCGAGCGCTTGGCGCAATCATAGATGCGGCCCGCCTTGGCCTCCTGCGCCCGCCAGGCGTCGGCGGCGATCTCGGCCTGCGACGCCGCATAGAACCAGAAGCAGCTCCACGCCACGGCGAGGATCAGGACGAGAACGGGTGCGATGAAAAGGCCCCAACGGGAGCGGCGGCCTGCGGCAACGGTCATATTGGACATGCGGCGACCCTTTGACCCCAGATTCAGGCAAATGTAAGCGAGGCCCGCCTGCGACGAAAGGCGGAGAATTCGCTTCGCTTGGGGGCGCGGTTCTGGTAGCCGTGCCCGAAATGTCGGAAATCACCCTCCCCTCCGTCACCACAGCCAACGGCGACCTCTGGGTGTTCGGCTACGGCTCGCTGATGTGGCGGCCGGGCTTCGCATTCGAGGAGCGCGCCCCGGCGCGGCTGGTCGGCGAGCACCGCGCGCTCTGCGTCTATTCCTTCGTCCAT
>NZ_JALBGZ010001034.1:0-1634 GCF_023006515.1 Bradyrhizobium sp. PRIMUS42 | reverse complement strand
GGTCGAGGCCGCCATCATGGACTGCCAGGGCGCGCTCGACCTGCTCGCGGGGCGGACCGGCGGCAGCGTGCATCTCGGCGCGGTCTCGACCGCGAAATATTTCGTGCCGCACGCGATCGCGGCGTTTTCCAAGCGGTACCCCAAGATCGAGATCAAGCTGACCATCGGCAATCGCGAGGAGATCCGCGAGGCCATGCACGGCTACGACCTCGATTTCGCGGTGATGGGTCGGCCACCGGCCGACGTCACCGTCGACGTCCGCCAGCTCGGGCGCAATCCGCACATCATCGTCGCGCGCAAGGGGCACTGGCTGGAGAAGGATTCCGGCCTCAACCTGACCGATCTCGTGCACGAGACCTTCCTCACCCGCGAGCCCGGCTCGGGCACGCGGACGCTGATGGAGGGCATGTTCCAGAGGTCCGATCTCGAGCCGATCATCGGCATGGAGATGAGCAGCAACGAGACCATCAAGCAGGCCGTCATCGCCGGGCTCGGCATCGCCTTCATCTCGGCCCACACGGTGGCGCATGAGCTCACCGAGGGCCGGCTGATCGTGCTCGACGTCGCGGGCCTGCCGATCGTGCGGCAATGGTACGTGATCCGCCGCAGCGACAAGGTCTTGCTGCCGCCGGCGCAGGCGATGTTCGATTTTCTGGGCTCGGAGGGGTCGAACTATCTGCCCGACGTGCCCGAGCTCGGCGGACGATGATCCGCCCGCGTTCAGCCCATCAGCTTCATGGCGATGGTCGCCGCCAGGATCAGGATGATCTGGAGCAGACGCTCGGTCGTGAAGATGCGGTTGAACGTGGTCATCGCTTGCCCCGGCCGGCGTGAAGGAGATTTCGGTCGGCACGTTGCTAGCACAGGCGGGCAGCGAGACAACTCCGTAATTGCCACGGGTGCCGCCGGCGCTCTGCGAGGGGACCCCAACGTCATTCCCTCCCCGACAGACGATCGATCCACCACGCAAGACCACGTGCGGCGCCCTCTTCGAATCCCACGACCGGTACGCCTGCGGTCACCTCACAAAGGCGGCGGACGTCAGCTGCGATGATCGGCTCGGCATCGACGCCCGTGGCGGCGATGGCGCCGAACCTGACCAGGTGGCGAGCTTCGAGGAGACCCGCGACATGCTCGACCACGCTGCGCAGACTGCGCGGCTCGCCGCTGGCGAGATTGACCGCGCCGGTGAGCTCGCTGCCGAGCACGGCAGCGATCATCTGCGCGAGGTCATCGACATAGACGAAATCGCGCAGCTGCCCGCCATGCGAGCAGTCGAATTCTCGTCCCGCGCGCAGGCTCCGGATCAGCGAGGGGATGAGGCGCGCCTCCGGCTCGTGCGGGCCGAACGGGACAAACACGCGGCCCCAGCCAGCGCCTGCCGCGATATAGGCTTCCGCCGCAGCGAGCTTGGCCTGTCCGTACAATGTGGTGGGACGGCATAGGCTGGTGCGCTCATCACACGGGCCGCTCTGCGGTCCGTATTCGAAGCAGCTTCCGATGCCGAGGATCCGGCGGGTGCCGCCGGCCCGCGCGCGAGCGCTCGTTTAGAACAGCGGGTCTGACGACCTTTGGCTATCCGCGACAGGCGCCGTGATTGACGGCGGGTGCCGGCCTTGAAGGGGCAATTCAGC
>NZ_JALBGZ010001033.1:0-1637 GCF_023006515.1 Bradyrhizobium sp. PRIMUS42 | reverse complement strand
GATTGCATCAAGGCCGCGCCGAGAAAGAAGGCGAGGTTCACGGCCGCGAGCGCCTTGCCCGTCGTCTGCGCGTCGACCAGCTGCCGCGACATGCCGAACAGCAGCGGCTGGGCCGACGTCGCAAGACCAATGAGCACCAACAGCACAAGGTCGTATTGCGGCGGCATCACCGGCACGCCGAACAGCGCGGAGACCGCATAATGCGGCGCCCCGAGCGCCATCAACGCCAGCAGCAGCGCTCCGACCATGTGCGAGCCTGCCACCAGATCGCGGCGGCGGCCGAGCCGGCGGTCGATCATGCCGATAAGAAGCGGACCTATGATCATCGCAAGCGTGAACGCGCCGAGCTGGTTGCCGGCCTCGACCCGCGACAATCCCTTCACTTGCATCAGCCACGGTCCGCCCCACAGGCCGCGCAGCACCAGCGAAGTCGCCAGCGACACCAGGGCCAGCGCGATCAGGCCGCGCAAGGGACGCGAGAGACCGAGCCTGAGCACCTCGATCATCTGCGACAGCGGCGAGGACTCGTCCTTGTGTTCGGCCGCCTGCTTCGGCACTAGCGCGAACACGGCGAGCGTGACCGCAACTCCGCCGAGAGCGGACATCCAGAACCCGGCGCGCCAACCCCAATTGTCAACCACGAAGGCGAGCGGGCTCGACGACAGCAGCATGCCGATATTGCCGATCGAGAGGATCGCGCCCGACCACAGCCCGAACCGCGCCGCCGACAATTGCTTGGCTGCCAGCGTCATCGGGCACATCAGCATGCCCGAGGTGGAAACCCCCAGCATGAACTGCCCGACCGCGAAGCTCGCAGGGCCGGTCGCAAATCCCGACGCGACCGCGCCGAACACGGTCCCCGCGAGCAGGCTCAGCGACACCGGTCGCACGCCAAACCGGTCCATCGCCGCCCCAACGGGGATCTGCGCCGCCGCGAAGGCGAAAGGATAGATCGAGGTGAGGCTCGCCAGCGTCTGCGGCTCAAGTTGGAAATCCGCGGCCATGAGATCGAGGCTGACCGCGGGAATGGTGCGGAGCAGAGTCGAGAGCATGTGACCGCACGCCAACGCGACGAGCGCAAGGATCAGCGCGCGGGTGGCGGTGCCCGCGTCGTCGGCAGCAGTCTCCATGGGTATCCCGTCCCGGCAACTTTCGTGTCGCGTTACACGATCGGAGCGACGGTGCCAAGGCGGAGTAATGGCATGGCGACATCTGTTCTCGGCGGGATCAGTTCATGCCGCGGGACCGCGGAACAGCCGTTTGCCTGGGCGGCTCCTGACACGGCCAGCATGCCAGGAGCATGGCTTGCACCTTCTGCAGGCGCAGATCACGCAATCCGCGGATTGACCACCACATAGCCCCGCAACGAACGTGCGTGAATGCGGGTTGCCCGGCCTCCTGAATTACCGTCATACGCCATCCAGACATCGCCTGAGATATGTTGCTCGAGGACGAAGACATGACCATGTCGCGCGGCGACCATTCCCGGCGCCGGCGACGTCCGCGGAAAGCGCAGCCAGTTGGCCGCCAGATTCAATCCCGGCACGATGCGGCCGAACACGCGTAGCGATGCTGCGCAACCGCAGAAGGAGTGTGGGCAACCGGAAGGGCGGCCGCCGACGATCCGGCCCGCGCCT
>NZ_JALBGZ010001032.1:0-1640 GCF_023006515.1 Bradyrhizobium sp. PRIMUS42 | reverse complement strand
CCTCACCGCGATGCTCGACGACCATTTCCATCGCGGCAAGTTCGACGAGATCACCGACCGCGCCGACGCTCCCTTGGCCGACGCGCTGGCGATGCTGGTGCGGGAGCGCCTGACCGGGATGGCGCCGCCGACCGCCGCCAAGAAGATGGTCGATCTCTGGCGTCCGATTCTCGAAGACAAGATCGGCAAGCGGCTCGACCGGCTCGATAACCTGGTCGAGGACCAGACCCGGTTCGGCGATGCAGTGCACGACCTCTTGACCGCGCTCGAGCTCGGCGACGAGCGTAACGCCGATAGCGAGGACGACGAGGACAACGACGAGAACCAGGACGGCGACAACGACCAGTCCGGCGCCGAAGGCTCGCCCGATTCCGACGCCGCCCAGGAGATGAGCGCCGACCAGGCGCAGGCGACATCTGAGGAGATGAGCGAGAGCGCGATGGAAAGCGCGCAGGCCTCGACCTCTGATACCTTCGACGACGGCGAGCTCGGCGACGACGAGACGCCGGGCGAGGCGACGCGTCCGAACTCGCACGGCAAGAACGAGCCGCGCGGGCCGGAATACCACGCCTTCGCGCCGAAATTCGACGAGATCATCGCGGCCGAAGACCTCTGCGACCATGACGAGCTGGAGCGCCTGCGCGCCTATCTCGACAAGCAGCTGGCGCATCTGCAAGGCATCGTCGCCCGTCTCGCCAACCGCCTGCAGCGCCGCCTGATGGCGCAGCAGAACCGCGCCTGGGAGTTCGATCTCGAAGAGGGAATCCTCGACCCCGCGCGGCTGTCGCGCGTCGTCACCGATCCCTATCATCCGCTGTCCTTCATGCACGAGAAGGAGGCGACGTTCCGCGACACCGTGGTGACGTTGCTGCTCGACAATTCCGGCTCGATGCGGGGACGCCCGATCACGGTCGCCGCCACCTGCGCCGACATCCTCGCACGCACGTTGGAGCGTTGCGGCGTCAAGGTCGAGATCCTGGGCTTCACCACGCGCGCCTGGAAGGGTGGGCAATCGCGTGAGGCGTGGCTTGCCGCCGGCAAGCCGGCCAATCCCGGCCGCCTCAACGATCTCCGCCACATCATCTACAAATCCGCCGATGCCCCCTGGCGCCGCGCGCGGAAAAATCTCGGCCTGATGATGCGCGAGGGCCTGCTCAAGGAGAACATCGACGGCGAGGCGCTGGACTGGGCGCACAAGCGCCTGCTGGCGAGGGCCGAGCAGCGCAAGATCCTGATGATGATCTCGGACGGCGCGCCGGTCGACGATTCCACGCTGTCGGTCAATCCCGGCAATTATCTCGAGCGGCACCTGCGCCACATCATCGAGGAGATCGAGACCCGCTCGCCGGTCGAACTGATCGCGATCGGCATCGGCCACGACGTGACGCGCTATTATCGCCGCGCGGTGACGATCGTGGACGCCGAGGAACTCGGCGGCGCCATCACCGAGAAGCTCGCCGAACTCTTCAGCGAGACCAACACCGCACCAACCCAGCCGGCCGGTCGCCCGCGACGCAAATTGCATTCGTGAGCACGCACTCATCCCGCCGCAGCTTTCTCGGCCACGCGGCGGCGGGATTTTCCACTCTCGCACTCTCTCGCTTCGCGCAGGCGCAAGCCGCGGCCGAGCCGCCGCCGCG
>NZ_JALBGZ010001031.1:0-1642 GCF_023006515.1 Bradyrhizobium sp. PRIMUS42 | reverse complement strand
ATGGTGGCAACATGCGGGTGGCGGCTACGGCTGGGTCGGGCCGCTGTTCTGGCCGTTCGCCTACAACGACCTCTACGACTACACGATCTGGGGCGACGGGCCCGGCTTCTGGGGTTACGGCTATCCGGACATCTATGCCGGCATGTTTGGTCCCTATGGCTATGATCGCCTCTCGGCCTATCTGCCACAGCAACAGCAGGGACGGCGGCGGGCGCGCAGCGCGCCGCTCGATCAGCTCTGCGGCAGCGACCGCCGCGGAATCGTCGGTCTGCCGATTGACCAGATTGCAGCCGCGGTGCAGCCAAGCGATGCGCAAGGAGCCGATCTTGATGCGCTCGGCAACGCTTCGATTGACGCTGCGGCGCTGATCCGCACATCCTGCCCGACGCAGGCCGCAGCAACGGCCCCCGGCCGGCTCGCGGCGATGCAGCTGCGCGTCGAAGCGATGCAGAAGGCGGTCGATCTGGTCCAGCCGGCGCTCGACAAATTCTATGGTTCGCTTGTGGACGAACAGAAAGCGCGCTTCAATGCGCTGGCTGACGATCAGCGTCGGGCGACGGCGTCGAACAATGCGAACCCGTCGGTGCAGACTTGCAGCGCATCCGCCGCGTTCGATTGGCCCGGCGCCACGATCGAGGAGAGGCTTCGTCCGAACGACACCCAGCGCGCGGCGCTCCAGGTGCTCCAGGATACCAGCGCCAAGGTCAGCGCATCGCTCAAGGCGGCCTGCGAGCCCAATGAGGTGATGACCCCGCCGGCACGCATGGCCGCGATCCGCAAACGCCTCGACGTGATGCTGGACGGGATCAAGTCGGTGCGCGCGGCGCTCGATGATTTCTACGCCACGCTGAACGACGAGCAGAAGGCGCAGTTCGAAGCGATCGGGCCGCGCCGCATGTCCTGAACGGCGCGAGGCCGACCAGACCATTGGTGGGGGCGATGAAGTGGTTCGCAAGGCGGCAGCCTGCAGACATTTGGGACGAGCCGATCCAGGGGCCGATCGGCGACATCGACGCGGCGGAGCGAATTCGGAACATTTGCCAGGCTGCGAGGGCAGGCGCGGAGGCCGTCGGAGCCTCAGCGCGGACTGCTGAGCGCGAGTGTGAACGCTACGAGCGTGCCGCCCGCGTCGCGATGGAAATCGCAATGAAGATTTCAGACGACCTGATGCGCGACGATGCGGTGCGCCGCATCGTCGAACTCTGCATGAAGGCCAATGATCTCAAGACCGCGCAGATCCTGTTTCGCGCGATCCAGGCCGGCTGGGTCCGAGAGGCCGTGCAGCGGGATCATCCGGCGCTGGCGCAATAGAGAGCAGGGCGGCCGCACGTAAGAGGCGTGCTGTGAGCACCAGCATCTCAACAGCGTCATGCCCGGGCCTTCGCCTCGCCGAAGCGGCTTCGGCCGCGCAGGTGGGACAAGCCCGGGCATGACGACCTCGTGTAATCCTCCAATGGGATTATGGACCTTGTAGCGGCTCAGTATCTGCGGTCGCCGCGATAATGGTCACCGCCGCCGCGGCCGCCCATTCCCATGCCGAGGCCGATACCGACACCGATGCCGATGCCTTGCATGACAGCCTCGGGCGGCGGGCCGCGATCCGGCGGTGGCGCGCGCTCGTAGACCACTTGGTCAGACGGCG
>NZ_JALBGZ010001030.1:0-1644 GCF_023006515.1 Bradyrhizobium sp. PRIMUS42 | reverse complement strand
AGCAGACCGAGGCCGCGATCGCGCAGGCGGACGCGCTGTTCTTCGTCATCGATGCCCGCGTCGGCCTCACGCCGACCGATCGCGCCTTCGCCGATTTCGCCCGCAAGGCCAACAAGCCGGTGCTGTTGGTCGCCAACAAGAGCGAGGGCAAGCACGGCGATGCCGGCGCGATGGAGGCGTTTGCGCTCGGCCTCGGCGATCCCATTCAGATCTCGGCCGAACATGGCGAGGGCATGGGCGAGCTCTACGATGAACTCGCCAAGCTGATGCCGGAGCCCGTCGACGAAGACGAGAACGAGGACGACGCGCCGCTCTCGGAGGAAGAGGCCGCGACGCGCCCGATCCGGGTCGCCATCGTCGGCCGGCCCAACGCCGGCAAGTCGACGCTGATCAACCATCTGCTCGGCGAGGAGCGTCTGCTGACGAGCCCGGAGGCCGGCACCACGCGCGATTCCATCGCGGTCGAGATCAGCTGGAAGGGCCGCGATTTTCGCGTGTTCGATACCGCAGGCCTGCGACGGCGCTCGCGCATCGAGGAGAAGCTGGAAAAGCTCTCGGTCGCGGACGCGCTGCGCGCGGTCCGTTTTGCCGAAGTCGTCGTGATGATGATGGATGCGCAGAACCGCTTCGAGGAGCAGGATCTTCGCATCGCCGATTTGATCGAGCGCGAGGGCCGCGCTGTCGTGCTCGCCGTCAACAAATGGGACCTGATGGAGAGCAAGGGTGGCGGCGCGATCTCGGGCCTGCGCCGCGATGCCGATCACTTGCTGCCGCAGGTCAAGGGCGTGCCGATCGTGGCGGTCTCCGGCCTGATGGGCGAGGGCATCGATCGCCTGATGCAGGCGATCCAGGATGCCTATGCGCTCTGGAACAGGCGTGTATCGACCTCGGCGCTGAACCGCTGGTTCGAGCAGGCGGTGCAGGCCAATCCGCCGCCCGCCGTGTCCGGCCGCAGGCTGAAGCTGAACTACATCACGCAGACCAAGGCGCGCCCGCCGAGCTTCGTGCTGTTCTGCTCGCGCGCGGACGCGGTGCCGCAGTCCTATTTGCGCTACCTGATCAATTCCATGCGCGAGACGTTCGAGTTGCCGGGCACGCCGGTGCGCATCACCCTGCGCGAGAAGGCCAATCCCTTCGCACATAAGCGCAAGCGGCCGTCGTGAGCAACGAGGCCGACCAGGCGACAGCGCAAGGCGCGCCGCCGGTCCGGCGCGGCGCGGTGGCCTTCATCTTCGTCACCATCCTGCTGGACATGCTCGCGCTCGGCGTGATCATGCCGATCCTGCCCAAGCTGATCGAGAGCTTCGTCGACAACGACACAGCGCATGCGGCCCGCATCTTCGGCTTGTTCGGCACCGCCTGGGCGCTGATGCAGTTCGTGTTCTCGCCGCTGCTCGGCGCGTTGTCGGACCGCTTCGGGCGGCGGCCGGTGGTGCTATTGTCGAATTTCGGGCTCGCGGCCGACTACGTGCTGATGGCGCTGGCGCCGTCGCTGGTCTGGCTGTTCATCGGACGCGTGATCTCGGGCATCACCTCGGCGAGCATCTCGACCGCCTTCGCCTACATCTCGGATATCACGCCGCCGGAGCGGCGCGCGGCGGTCTTCGGCCGGATAGGCGCGGCTTTCGGTGCGGGCTTCATCCT
>NZ_JALBGZ010000102.1:0-12514 GCF_023006515.1 Bradyrhizobium sp. PRIMUS42 | reverse complement strand
TCTCGGAGAGCTGGTTGCCGTGCAAATCGACCTTGACGAGGCTGGACGCCGTGATCTCGTCGAACATCAGCCCATAAGGGTTGATGAGAAAGTGATGCTCGGGGCCCGGCAGCGCGGCTTCCGCGAACGCCGCGGCGCGATCTGTCGGCGGCGCATAGACGTCGGTGTCGACGCCGTGCGGGATGACAGTCGCCTTCACCTTCAGGAACGATGCCGAGATATCCGACGTCGCGATGATCGCGTCCATGCGCCGGATCAGCCAGCGCGTGATCCAGCTGTGGTGCCGCTGCGCCGCCGAGGTGAACACGAGTTTCAACGGCCAGCCGAGCGCGCGTAGCGCAACGCCTGCGATCATCTCGTTGTTGCGCCGCGCGTGCCAGATCAAGGGCGCCTTGCGGCGCCATAGCTTCAGGAAATCGGCGACGGTCAGGCGCGCAATCCCCGCCGGCGCATCGGATCCGAACCAGGCGGCGCGGTACAGTTTCGCCAGTCGCGGCGCCACCATCCGGTTGGTCGCAGTGACCCCGGAATAGCGCCTGTGCAGATTTGGCACGACCACTTCGAGATCGCCGGGGAAATTCGCCACGTCACGCTCCGTTTCGAAGGTCCCCTATACGCAACATTAAGCATAGTGACCAGTTCAGCCGCGCCGATACCCCCTCTTCACCACGCAAGCGCTAGCTTTGCGCGTTGATCGAAGACGGGTGAGATCATGACTGTGCTAGTCACCGGCGGCGCCGGTTATATCGGAAGTCACACGGTCCTGGCGCTGGCGGAAGCCGGCGAGGACGTCGTCGTGATCGATGATCTCTCGACCGGTTTCTCCGCCTATCTGCCCGAGGGCGTGCCGCTGTTCATTGGCGATGCCGGCGACGAGAACCTGCTCGAGGGCGTGATCGCCCAGCACAACATCGAGAGCATCATCCATTTCGCAGGCTCCGTCGTCGTGCCGGATTCGATGCGCGATCCGCTCGGTTACTACCGCAACAACTTCATGACCGCGCGCAACCTGCTCAACGTCGCAGTCAAGCGCGGCATCAATCGCTTCATCTTCTCCTCGACCGCCGCCGTCTACGGCAATCCGGACCAGGTGCCGGTGCCCGAGCACGCGCCGACGCGGCCGCTCTCGCCCTATGGCTCGTCGAAGCTGATGACCGAGATCATGCTGCACGACGTCGCCGCCGCCTACGGCATGCAGTATGTCACCTTGCGCTATTTCAACGTCGCCGGCGCCGATCCGCAGGCCCGCATTGGGCTCGCCACCGTGGGCGCCACGCATCTGCTCAAGATCGCGGTGGAAGCCGCAACCGGCCAGCGCGCCAAGATCGACGTGTTCGGCACCGACTATCCGACCCCGGACGGAAGCTGCATCCGCGACTTCATCCACGTCACGGACCTCTCGCAGGCGCACCGCTCGGCCCTTGCGTACTTGCGCAATGGCGGCGCCTCGACAACGCTCAATTGCGGCTATAGCCGCGGCTATTCGGTGCTGGAGACCATCGACGCCGTGCGCCGGGTTTCGGGCCGCAGTTTCGCCGTGCAATACGCCCCGCGCCGGCCGGGCGACATTATGACCATGGTCGCCGACACCAGCCGCATCCGCAGCCTGCTCGACTGGAGGCCGCAATACGAGGACCTCGAGACGATCGCAGCCCACGCTTTGGCGTGGGAGGACAAGCTGTTCCACGAGCGCCATGGCGAGCTCCGCCAGGCCGCGTCGGCCTAGATTCCCTTCCGACGCAAGCCCTTAATTGGGCTTGAAAAACCCCGCTTGAGCGGGCACAGAGGCCCATCGATCCCTGACGCGCGGGCAGGCTTTGTCCTGCGCCGTCAATGGACACCGGATGGCCCAGTTTCCAAAGAAAATCACCGACGATCCCTATGCGGCAGCGACCCTGATTCGCCGCCTCGTCACCGAACAGGGCATCGTCTACTGGCGGCGCTACCTCGTCGCCTTCGCGCTGATGGCGGTCGCCGCGGGCGCGACCGCCTGCGCGACCTATGTGCTCGGCCAAGTCATCAACCAGGCCTACGTCGACAAGAACATCCCGGGCATCGCGATGTTCTCTGGGATCACGGTGCTCCTGCTGTTCATCAAGGGCGTGGCGACCTACGGCCACATGGTGATCCTGACCAAGATCTCGAACGCCATCCTCGCCACCAACCAGCGCCAGCTGTTCGCCAAGCTGATGCGCGAGAGCGTCGGCTTCTTCTCCGAGCGGCATTCCTCCGAATTCCTGGCGCGGCTGACGGCCGGCGCCAAGTCGATCACCGACGTGCTCAACATGCTGGTCAACGCCATCGGGCGCGATCTGTTGATGCTGCTCGCCATGATCGGGGTGATGGTGTGGCAGGACCCCGTGATGTCGTTCATCGGCCTCGTCGTGGTGCCGCCGGCGATGCTGGTGCTTCGCAAGCTGGTCAAGCGCATCAAGGGCCTCGCCTTCAACCAGTTCACCGGCACTGCCGACATCATGGAGACGATGCAGGAATCGCTTCAGGGCATCCGCACCGTCAAAGCGTTCACACTCGAAGACACGATGCAGAAGCGCATCGACGAGAACATCGCGATCGTCGAGCGCAACGCCAACAAGATGGCGCGCGTCGCCAACCGCTCCAACCCGCTGATGGAAATGCTCGGCGGTTTCGCGGTCGCGGGCTGCCTGATGTACGGCGGCTACAGTGTGGTCGCGCTCAACGCCACGCCCGGCGCGTTCTTCTCCTTCATGACGGCGTTCCTGATGGCGACCGAGCCGGCCAAGCGGCTGGCGCGGCTCAACATTGATTTGAACAGCCAGCTGGTCGGCGCGCGCATGCTGCTCGAGGTCGTCGACAGCCCGGCCAGCGAGCGTTCCGACGACGACAAGCCGGCGCTCAAGCTCTCCGATGCTCGCATCGAGCTGCGCGATGTCAGCTTTTCCTATCGCGCCAATGAGACCGTCCTCAACCGCATGAGCTTCGTCGCCGAGCCCGGCAAGGTCACCGCGCTGGTCGGGCCCTCCGGCGGCGGCAAGTCGACCGTGCTGGCGCTGCTGCTGCGCTTCCACGAGGTGACGCAAGGCGACATCGTGATCGACGGCCAGTCGATCTCTTCGGTCTCGCGAAAGTCGCTGCGGGCGCAGACCGCCTATGTCGGCCAGGATGTCTATCTGTTCCGCGACACCATCCGCAGCAACATCGCCTTCGGCAAGCCGGGCGCGAGCGAGGACGAGATCATCGAGGCGGCGAAGGCCGCCTGCGCGCATGATTTCATCATGGGCTTCCCGCTCGGCTACGACACGCCGGTCGGCGAGCACGGCACGCAGCTGTCCGGCGGCCAGCGCCAGCGCATCGCAGTGGCACGCGCGCTGATCAAGAACGCGCCGGTCATCCTGCTCGACGAAGCCACCGCCGCGCTCGATTCGGAATCCGAGCGGCAGGTGCAGGAGGCGATCGAGCATCTGTGCCGGAACCGCACCACCATCGTGATCGCGCATCGCCTGCACACTATCATGCACGCCGACGCCATCCTGGTGGTCGAGGGCGGCGAGATCGTCGAGCAGGGCCGGCACGACGAGTTGCTCCGCCGCGGCGGCCGCTACGCCTCGTTCTTCCGCCTGCAGCATCACGATTCCGGCGCACTGGCGCCGATCAGCGCAACCGCCTAGAATTCCCTGTCAACCTCAAGAGCCGCGAGACCCACATGAACGCCGCCTCCTACGTCATTCCGCTTCCATCGCAGCCATCGCTTCCCGTCGTCGGCGAGGCCGGCCGTTATCCGGTGCGCCGCATCTGGTGCGTCGGCCGCAACTATCTCGAGCACATCCGCGAGATGGGCAATGACGAGCGCGCCCCGCCGTTCTTCTTCGCCAAGCATGCCGACATGCTGGTGCCCGACGGCGCCACCATCCCCTATCCGCCGCTGACCAAGGATCTGCATCACGAGGTCGAGCTGATCGTCGCGATGAAGAGCGGCGGGCTGAACATCGCCGCCGACAAGGCGCTCGACCACGTCTATGGCTACGCCGTCGGCATCGACCTCACCCGCCGAGACCTCCAGATCGCCTCGCGCAAGAAGGAGCGTCCGTGGGAGGTCGGCAAATCGTTCGACTATTCCGCGCCCTGCTCCGCGGTGCAGCCCGCCGCGAAGATCGGCCATCCCTCGAAGGGCAAGATCTGGCTCACCGTCAACGGCAAGGAAGCCCAGAAGGGCGACCTCACCGAGCTGATCTGGAACGTGCCCGAGATCATCTGGCAGCTATCGCAACAGGTGAAGCTCGCCGCCGGCGACATCATCATGACGGGCACGCCGGCCGGCGTGTCCCAACTCCAGCCCGGCGACAAGCTCGAATGCGGCGTCGACGGCGTCGGCACGCTGAAGGTGAGCATCGGCCAGCCGGAGTAAGTGCGAACGTAGGGCGGATTAGCGATAGCGTAATCCGCCACCTTCGCGCGGCAATCGGTGACGTCGATTGTTGCTCGACCGTACGGCGGATTACGCTTCGCTAATCCGCCCTACACCCTACCAGGCCTTCACCGGCCGGTTGGCGTGGCTTGTCTGCGGCACACTACGATTGAGCGACATGTGCGAATGCACGCACAGCCAATTATCGCCCTCTCTTGAAAACACCATCGTCGCGCGTCCTGGGCGAGGAAACGCACTGCCATCTTGATGATAGCCCGTGCTTGTCCACGGCGCGATCACCGTTGCCATCGTGCCGTCGCGGGATGCCAAGACCGAGGTCTGATCGAGCACGAAACGGAAGTCCGTCGTCTTCGGCCAGACGTTGTCCCACTGCGTCGAGACCCATTGATCGAGGCCCGGAATGACATCGTTGTGCGTGCCGAAGGCCAGCACGTCAGGATGAAAGAGCGGCCGCGCCGAGGCGTAGTCGACCTCGCGGACATAGCCCGCGAAGGTTTCCAGCCAGGCGAGGAAGAACTGCTTCGTCTCGCTGTCGGCGGTCGGCAAGAGGACCATCACTTGCTCCATCTTCGGCTACTCGATCACGGCGAGCTTAGTTGCCATGGGAGAGACCATCCAGCAAGATGGACCACGAGAGTTCCGGTCGAGATCGATCGACTAGCCGGCCTGATTTCATGGAGCCAGACTCATGAGACGCCTTCTCCTGCTTGCGGCAACGCTTGTCGTCACCTGCAACGCCGCCAGCGCGCAGTCCAGCAAGCCCTATGCCGGCCTCGAGCAGCGTCCCATCAAGGCGCTATCGCACCAGCAGGTCGACGATCTCCAGACCGGACGCGGTATGGGCCTGGCGCTTGCCGCTGAACTCAATGGATATCCCGGTCCCAGTCACGTTCTCGAGCTCGGTGATCGCCTCGACCTGACCGCGGATCAACGTGCCGAGGTGCAGCGCCTGTTCGATTCGATGAAGCAAGAGACGGTCCCCCTCGGTAACAAGCTCGTCGAGCAAGAGAGGGAGCTGGACAACCTATTCTCCGCCCGTGCAGTGACGCCGGAATCGCTCAAGGCGAGCCTCGTTGCCATTTCGGAAACGCAGGGTCGGCTTCGCGAGAGCCACCTCAAGTATCATCTGTCGACCGCTGCCTTGCTCAATCAGAGCCAGATGCAAAAATACGCAGAGCTGCGAGGCTATCAGCCGCCTGATAGCTCAGCAGGGCACAAACACCGTCACTAGACGGTGCTGACAGCGTGCTTCGCTGCGATCGGCAACACCAACGCAGCGCGGTGGCGGATTACGCTTCGCTAATCCGCCCTGCGCACCTCCATCACCTCAACGCCGACCACACGATGAGGCCGAGGATCAGCGCCGTCAGGGAGTATTTCAGCGTGTAGTAGACGTTGCGATTCCACTCCTTGACCTTGCGGCTGGCGAGATGGATCTCATAGAGCTTGCCGAACACCTTGTTGAGCACGCCGACATTCTCGCCATCGACGTTCTGAGTCGCGGACGCCTTGACGATGTGGTGGCTGACCCAGCGGTTGATCGCGGTCATGAAGCCGAACTTCATCGGGCGCTCGACATCGCAGAACAGGATGATGCGGTTGACATCGGTCGCATTCTCCGCGCTGTGGATGAAGGTCTCGTCGAACATGAAGGCCTCGCCGTCGCGCCAGACGCACTCGACGCCGTCGACCAGGATCCGGCACTTGTTCGAATTCGGCGTGACCAGGCCGAGATGGTAGCGCAGCGATCCTGCGAAGGGATCGCGGTGCGCGCCCAACTTGCCGCCCGGCGGCAGCATCGCGAACATCGCGCCGTGTACGATCGGGATCGACTTGAGCAGCTCTACCGTCTTCGGACACAGCGTGTTCGCCGACGGCAGGAAGTCGTCGTACCATTTCAGGTAAAACCGCTTCCAGCCGCTCTTGAAGAAGGAATAGAAGCCCCAGTCGTTGTTCTTGGCGGCTGCGCGAATGAATCCTTCGTCAAACAGACGCACAGCCTCGTCTCGGATGGTTTCCCAGTTCTCGCTTAGCGGCTTCAGCTCGGGAAACTGCTCGACCGAGATCACCGGCTTGTTGGGCACGGCCGAGCCCGCATACATCAGCACGTTGTAGGGTGCGAGATAGGTCGAGTGATCGCCGAGCTGGCGCGCGAAGCGCAGCCGCTGCTTGCCGCGGAAGTGAACGTAAATGGTCGAGGCCGCCAGCACATACAGAATGACGAGTTGCGGCGCAAAAAGCTGTTTCAACATTCCCCCGTTCCCCAGTGAACCCAGCCGGGGACGTCATCTACTCTGCACCGGCCTGAGCGGCAAGATATTCACCGCCAGGTTGAGGTTCACACTGGCGAGAGCGCGGGGACGGAGTCGGGGCCGAGCCCGGATCGGGACCGAGCCAAATCAGGCCCGGGACAACGCCTGGAGGCCCTTGAAAGTCAGGCGCTTGGGGTCGGTGACGCCGGCGAGATAGAGACGGCGGATGAAGGCGCTGACGGCATCGCGGTCGCAATCGGTCAGGGCGACGACGGCGTCGACTGCGATTCTCTGGGCTTCCATTGGGCTTACCTCGGCCTTGCGAGTCACCCCGGCCGAGACAGGCTAGGACTCATCCGTAAATCCGGCGTTAACCGTCCGCCAGCTTGGCCGATTCAGCCCGGCGGCCGTATACGCAAAACAACGCATTGCCGACGGGGTGATCAGGAATATCGCATCACGCCATCGTCGATCCGGCCGAAGCGCAAGGTGACGATGTCGAGCGCGTAGTTCTGGTACAGCCGCCACGGCTGCTTCGAGCCCTGTTTCGGCATCTTGGCGACCGAGCGCTGCACATAGCCCGAGGTGAAATCGAGCGACGGCTGCGCGGTGATCTCGGGGTCGTCATTGTGCGGCATGCACTGGCGGAAATTATGCCGGTCCATGTAGTTGATGAGCCGGCAGACATATTCGCAGGTGAGATCGCATTTCAGCGTCCAGGACGCGTTGGTGTAGCCGAAGGCCGAAGCCATGTTGGGCACGTCGGCATACATCATGCCCTTGTAGGTCAACGTATTGGCGAAATCCACGGCGCGGCCGTCGACACTGACCTCGAGACCGCCGACGACCTGGAGCACCAGCCCGGTCGCGGTGACGATGATGTCGGCGGCAAGCTCGCTTCCGTCCTTCAGGCGGATGCCGTCGCGCGTAAACGTGTCGATCTCGCTGGTGACGACCGACGCGCGCTGCTCGCGGATCGCCTTGAAGAGATCGCCGTCGGGCACGAGACACAGCCGCTGGTCCCAGGGATTGTAGCGCGGGGTGAAATGGGTCGCGACGTCGTAATCGGGGCCGAGCGCCATGCGGACGCCGCCGAGGATCAGGTTCTTCACCTTGTCCGGCCGGCGCCGGCTGAGCTGGAAGAAGAACATCCCCCACATCACGTTGCGCCAACGGATGACATGATAGGCAAGCCGCGTCGGCAGATTGCGGCGCAGCTTGTTGGCGACGGGATCCTGCGCCGGACGCGATACGACATAGGTCGGCGAGCGCTGCAGCATGGTGACCTGCGCCGCCTTCTTGGCCAGCTCCGGCACCAGCGTCACCGCGGTCGCGCCCGAGCCGATCACGACCACGCGCTTGCCCGCATAGTCGATATCCTCGGTCCATTTCTGCGGATGCACGATGCGACCCGCGAAATCAGCGCCGCCCTTGAACTCCGGCGTGTAGCCCGCCTCGTATTTGTAGTAGCCCGAGCACATGAACAGAAAATTGCAGGTGAAGCGCACGAGCTCGGTCGCGCCCTCGCCCGTGATGCGCTCCGCTTCCACTGTCCAGCGCGCATCCGGTGTCGACCACGCCGCGCGTTTAACGCGGTGGTGAAAGCGGATGTGCCTGTCGATGCCGTTCTCGCTAGCGGTCTCGCGCACATAGTTCAGGATCTGCGGCCCGTCGGCGATCGCCTTCGAATCGGTCCACGGCTTGAACGAATAGCCGAGCGTGAACATGTCGCTGTCGGAGCGGATGCCGGGATAGCGGAACAGATCCCAGGTGCCGCCGATGCAGTCGCGGCCCTCCAGGATGACGTAACTCTTGCCGGGGCACTTGGCCTGCAAGTGATAGCCCGCGCCGATGCCTGACAGGCCGGCACCGACGATCAGCACGTCGAAATGTTCTTGTTGCATGGTTTCCTCCGGCGAGGAGGATTGTCCGCCCGTCACTGCTGGCCGTCAATTGGCAATCAGCCGTTCAGCAACTGCAAAGCGAGTTGAACTCCATATGCCGAAATAATGAAGCCCCGGATCGCTCCGGGGCTTCGCGTCGATGATCGATCGGACCAGACGATCAGTAGCGGTAGTGGTCGCTCTTATACGGGCCTTCCTGCTTCACGCCGATATAGTCGGCCTGGTCCTTGCGCAGCTCGGTGAGCTTGACGCCGATCTTGGCGAGGTGCAGGCGCGCGACCTTCTCGTCGAGCGACTTCGGCAGCACGTAGACTTCCTTCTTGTACTTGCCGTCCTTGTTGTTGGCGAACAGCTCGATCTGCGCCAGCGTCTGGTTGGTGAAGGACGCCGACATCACGAAGGACGGATGGCCCATCGCGTTGCCGAGGTTCACGAGGCGACCTTCCGACAGCATGATGATGCGGTGCTTGTCGGGGAACTCGATCTCGTCGACCTGCGGCTTGATGTTGGTCCACTTCAGGTTACGCAGACCTGCGATCTGGATCTCGTTGTCGAAGTGACCGATGTTGCAGACGATGGCGCGATCCTTCATCGCGCGCATGTGCTCGATGGTGATGATGTCCTTGTTGCCGGTCGCGGTGACGAAGATGTCGGCGCGAGGAGCTGCGTCTTCCATGGTCACGACTTCGTAGCCTTCCATCGCGGCCTGGAGCGCGCAGATCGGATCGACTTCCGACACCATGACGCGGCAGCCGGCCTGGCGCAGCGAGGCGGCCGAGCCCTTGCCGACGTCGCCGAAGCCGGCGACCATCGCGACCTTGCCCGACATCATCACGTCGGTGCCGCGGCGGATGCCGTCGACCAGCGATTCACGGCAGCCATAGAGGTTGTCGAACTTCGACTTGGTGACGCTGTCGTTGACGTTGATCGCGGGCCACAGCAGCGTGCCGGCCTTCTGCATGTCATAGAGACGATGCACGCCCGTGGTGGTCTCTTCGGAAACGCCCTTGATGCTCTTGGCGATCTCGGCGAAGTAGCCCTTCGGCTTTTCCTTGAGCTGCTTCTTCAGAAGCGCGAAGAAGACTTCCTCTTCCTCGGAGCCGGGCTTGTCGAGGAAGGCGGTGTCGCCATTCTCAGCGCGCAGACCCAGATGGACGTACATGGTGGCGTCGCCGCCGTCATCGAGGATCATGTTCGGGTGACCGCCGCCGTGCCAGTCGAACAGTTTTGCGGTGTAGTCCCAGTACTCGGCGAGCGTCTCGCCCTTGACGGCGAAGACGGGAATGCCGGCAGCCGCGATCGCGGCGGCAGCGTGATCCTGCGTCGAATAGATGTTGCAGGAGACCCAGCGAATGTCGGCGCCGAGCGCTGCGAGCGTCTCGATCAGCACGCCGGTCTGGATCGTCATGTGCAGCGAGCCGGCGATACGTGCGCCTTTCAGCGGCCGCTTCGGGCCGTACTCTTCGCGGGTGGCCATCAGGCCGGGCATCTCGGTCTCGGCCAGCGAGAGTTCCTTGCGGCCGAAATCGGCGAGCGAAATGTCCTTGACGATGTAATCGGTGAAGCCGGGCTTCGCGTTCATAGGGGGTTCCTGTTTGTTTGGCTGGTCATTCCGGGGCGCTCGTGAAACGAGCGAACCCGGAATCCAGCAGTTCGAGATTCCGGGTTCGCCGCTGTCGCGGCGCCCCGGAATGACGCAAGTGAATCAGAGCGCGCGCTTGAGCTGCTCGACGAGATCGGTCTTCTCCCAGGAGAAGCCGCCCTCGTTGTCGGGCGTGCGGCCGAAATGGCCGTAGGCCGAGGTGCGCGCGTAGATCGGGCGGTTGAGGTCGAGATGGCTGCGGATGCCGCGGGGCGTCAGATCCATCGCCTTGGCGGCTGCCTTCTCGAGCTGGTCCTCCGAAACCTTACCGGTGCCGTGGGTGTCGATGTAGATCGACAGCGGACGCGCCACGCCGATGGCGTAGGCAAGCT
This sequence comes from Bradyrhizobium sp. PRIMUS42, assembly GCF_023006515.1. Taxonomy (NCBI): domain Bacteria; kingdom Pseudomonadati; phylum Pseudomonadota; class Alphaproteobacteria; order Hyphomicrobiales; family Nitrobacteraceae; genus Bradyrhizobium; species Bradyrhizobium sp. PRIMUS42. The sequence continues at coordinate 1,979 of NZ_JALBGZ010000102.1, read as the reverse complement.
GGAGCGTGCAGCGGTCGGCGAGACCGGCGGCAACGATGTTCTTGGCGACGTAGCGCGCAGCATAAGCCGCCGAGCGGTCGACCTTGGTCGGATCCTTGCCGGAGAACGCGCCGCCGCCATGCGGGGCCGCGCCGCCGTAGGTGTCGACGATGATCTTGCGGCCGGTCAGGCCGGAGTCGCCGTCGGGACCGCCGATGAAGAACTTGCCGGTCGGGTTGATGTGCCAGATCGTCTTCGGCGTGATCCAGTCCTTCGGCAGCGCCTCGCGCACATAGGGCTCGACGATGTCGCGAATCTGCTTGGACGTGAGGTCCTCGACCAGGTGCTGATGCGAGACCACGATCTCGCGCACGCCGACCGGCTTGCCGTTCTCGTACTGCACGGTAACCTGGCTCTTGGAGTCCGGACCGAGCACCTTCTCCTTGCCGGAGTGGCGGGCTTCGGAGATCAGGCGCAGGATCTTGTGGGCGTAGAAGATCGGCGCCGGCATCAGGTCGGGCGTCTCGTTGGTGGCGTAGCCGAACATGATGCCCTGGTCGCCCGCGCCCTCTTCCTTCACTTCACCCGGCTGCAGCGCATCGACGCCCTGGGCGATGTCGGCCGACTGCGGATGCAGCAGGATCTCGATATCGCAGGTCTTCCAGTGGAAGCCTTCCTGCTCATAGCCGATGTCCTTGATGGCGCCGCGGACGACGCCTTCGATCTGCTCGTTGGTCACCGACTTCGGACCGCGGGTCTCGCCGGCGATCACCACCTTGTTGGTGGTCGCGAGCGTCTCGCAGGCTGCGCGGATCTGCCAGGGGTCGATGCCGGCCTTGGGCCCTTCGCGGTAGAACAGATCGACGATCTCGTCGGAAATCCGGTCGCAGACCTTGTCCGGATGACCCTCGGACACGGACTCGCTGGTGAAGAGATAGGACGCGCGCATCAGTAACCCCTTGTTCCGCCGCTAAACGGCGGGCGTTTGCGATGTTTACCTGTGGATGGTGTCAATCACGCCGGCGCGAGATGACGTAGGATTCGTCGAGAAACCAGAGCCCATTGTACTTTCGCAGCACGTCCCTGGCGGCATCCAGAGTGCGGCCGTTTTGAGTCATTTCTGTCAACCGGTCGTCCTCAATCTGAGCGACATACACCGCCGCATTCCACGCTGCAAAGGCCGTCGAGGTTCCGATCGTACCGGTTACCTCGTTGGGCAGCGCTTCCATATCATACCTGAAGATCGAACGGTTATCCGCGTAAGCATTAAAATTTAAGTCGCGGCCCACCGATCCAAGTTCATACTTAACCGCACGCAGTAGCTCATGACGGCTGACCGAGAAAGGATTTTCTCCCGGCCAGATCGCCTGGATCATTTCCATGCCCGGATCCTGGCCATGGGAGTGGATACCGATCAGCCGCCCTCCCGGCCGAAGCGCCCGCGCCAGGGGTGCGATGATCCGCTTGGCCCGGAAATTGACCGAGGACAGGGCCCGGTAGGGCTGGGAGGCGATGACAAGGTCGAAATTGGCTTCGGTCTGGCCCGGCCGCGGAATGGTCGAATCCAGCAGGAACCTGTGGTCCTCGCGATACAGCACCAAGACGACGGGCCGTTCATACAGCGGCATGGCGGTGCGCGGGCTGATCGCGGCGCGCCAGTTCTGCTCCAAGAACGGCCTCAGCTCCGCGATCTGCTGCTCGAACTCGCCGGATGAGGCGCCCCGCAGCGGGACCTCGTGCCAGACGGTTGCAGCCGCCGCCGCGGGCGATGCCGGCGTGAGCCAGGGCGCCTCCGAGTAGAACATGTTGGTGAAGACGAACACCGACGCCGGATGCTCGAAAATGCGATCCGGCACCTTCTCCAGCGTCAGGCGCAGGTCCTCGAGGCTGAGCTCCTTGCCGGCGACGTAGAACGGCATGTGGGGAAAGCGCTGGTGGGTCGCACGCAGCACCCGCGCCAGCACTGTGCCGTCGCCGACGCCGGCGTCGAACATGCGCAG
>NZ_JALBGZ010001029.1:0-1645 GCF_023006515.1 Bradyrhizobium sp. PRIMUS42 | reverse complement strand
GACAATCGCCGCTGCGTCGATGAAGCCAAGGCGCTGGGCGCGCCCTGCATCGTCCTCGTCGTCGGCGGCCTGCCGCAATATTCGCGGCCGGGCAGCGCGGCCTCGAAGGACATCGTGGCGGCCCGTGGGCAGGTCGAGGAAGCGCTTGCCGACATGCTCGACTACGCCAAACAGGCAAAGCTGCCGCTGGCGATCGAGCCGCTGCATCCGGCCTATGCGGCCGACCGCGCCTGCGTGAACACGACGAAGCAGGCGCTCGACATCTGCGACCGGCTCGATCCTGCCCGCACCGGCATGCTCGGCGTCGCGCTCGACGTCTATCACATCTGGTGGGATCCGGAGCTGATGGGCCAGATCGCGCGCGCCGGCAAGGACCGCCTGCTCGCCTTCCATGTCTGCGACTGGCTGGTGCCGACCAAGGACATCCTCAACGACCGCGGCATGATGGGCGACGGCGTCATCGACATCAAATCGGTGCGCGAAGCGGTCGAAGCGCAGGGCTTTGCCGGTTATTCCGAGATCGAGATATTCTCCAACGAGTGGTGGGGCAAATCGATGGACGAGGTGCTCCGCGCCTGCATCACGCGCCATAAGACGGTAGTCTAAGTCACGGGCGCGCTGCCCTTACGGGCCTGCGACCCGTTGCAGGGTGTTGAAGCGCGCCTTCTGCTCGCTGCTCAGCGTGGCATAGAATTCGTCCAGCGCAGGTTCGACCAGCTTGGCGGCCGTCAGCATGGCCTCGAGCCGATGCTGCATCGCCTCCAGCCGTCCGACCGGCGTCAGAGGCACATCGTTCGGACAGGCCGCTTGTAGGCCCTCAACGCCCTTCGCCGTGGCTTCGCCGAGGCGGTCGAGCGCCTCCTTTTGCTTGCCTGCCGGGTGGAGCACGGCCTCGATCTTCTGGATCGGCAACTGGGTCAGTCCGGACTTGGGATCGCCGCAGGCCTCGGCGCTGGCTTCCTGCGGCTGTGACGAGCGCTCGCCGACATGGGGGCCAAGCGCGTTGAAGCGGGCCTGCTGTTCGTCGCTGAGCGAGTTGTAGAACTTCTCCAGGGCTGGCCGCACGATCTTGACGGCTTCCAGCGTCGCGCTGATGCGGTTCATCATGGCGCGCAGGCGGCCAGGCGGAGTCAGCGCATAGGTCTCAGCGCAGGAGTCCTTGAACACACCGGCAGCGTTGGCCGCCGCGGTCTTCAACTCGTCGAGCAGCGCGCGTTGTTCCGGCGCCGGCCGCACCGCCCGCGCGATATCGTCGAGCGGCCAGGCGGTCACGCCCTTGTCCGGTGTGCCGCACAATTGCCGTAGCGTCTGCGGGCTCACGCTGGCGCGCGGCCGTGCGCGGCCGCCGCCGGTTTGCGGATCGTCATTGGGGTTGATGCTGGCATAGGCGGAATAGGGGCCGTCACCGCCCCAGAACACGGTGTCGACGAAGTCGTCATAGGCATAGGCCCAATAGCCGGGCTCGTAAGCATAAGACCAGAACGTGTAGTCAAAAATGTCGGAATAGGCATAAGGCCAGAACACGGGGCCGAGCCACGCCACGAACACCGCGGGATGGCGGTGACGCCAGGCTTGCCGCGGCGCCCAGCCGCTCTGACGGGCGACGAGGGCCGCTTGGGTCTGCGGAGTAGTCTGCGCGCGGAAG
>NZ_JALBGZ010001028.1:0-1652 GCF_023006515.1 Bradyrhizobium sp. PRIMUS42 | reverse complement strand
GCCAGGGCTCGGCGCGGCCGAGCCGTACCGTGATCATGCGCTGGGACGGCGGCAAGAAGGGCGAGGCGCCGGTCAGCTTCGTCGGCAAGGGCGTCTGCTTCGACACCGGCGGCATTTCGATCAAGCCGGCCGGCAGCATGGAGGACATGAAGGGCGACATGGGGGGAGCGGCCTGCGTCGTCGGGCTGATGCACGCGCTGGCGGCGCGCAAGGCCAAGGCCAACGTGGTCGGCGCCATTGGCCTCGTCGAGAACATGCCCGACGGCAATGCGCAGCGGCCGGGCGATATCGTCACCTCGATGTCGGGCCAGACCATCGAGATCATCAACACCGACGCCGAAGGCCGCCTCGTGCTCGCCGACGTGCTCTGGTACGTCGCCAAGAAGGTGAAGCCGAAATTCATGGTGGATCTGGCGACGCTGACCGGCGCCATCGTGGTCGCGCTCGGCACCGAGCATGCCGGCATGTTCTCCAACAATGACGAGCTTGCCGAACGCCTGCTGGCGGCCGGCATGGAGAGTGGGGACAAGGTCTGGCGCATGCCGCTCGGTCCCGAATACGACAAGCTGATCGATTCCCAGTTCGCCGACATGAAGAACACCGGCGGCCGTCATGGCGGCTCGATCACCGCGGCGCAGTTCCTGCAGCGTTTCGTCGATGGCACGCCCTGGGCCCATCTCGACATCGCCGGCACCGCCATGGGCGCGCCGAAGACCGACATCAACCAGAGCTGGGGCAGCGGCTATGGTGTCCGTCTGCTCGACCGTCTGGTCGCCGACCATTACGAGCGCAAATGACCTGAGATGACTGAAGTCCTGTTCTATCATCTGCAAAACATGACGGTAGAGAACGTGTTGCCCCCGCTTCTCGAGAAATCGCTCGAGCGCGGCTGGCGCGTCGTGGTGCAGTCGACCTCGGAAGAGCGGGCCGATGCGCTCGACGCGCACTTATGGACCTACCGCGACGATTCCTTCCTGCCGCACGCGACATGGCGCGTGAACGATGCCGCCGATCAGCCGATCGTGCTGGCGATCGAGGAGGGCAATCCCAACGGCGCCCATGTCCGCTTCCTGGTCGACAACGCCGCGTTGCCACAGGACGCGCAGGGCTATGCGCGCATGGTGCTGCTGTTCAACGGCGACGATCCGGATGCGCTCGCGCTCGCCCGCAGCACCTGGACGGATTGCAAGGCGCGCGGATTTGATGTCACCTATTGGCAGGCCGACGAGCGGGGCCGGTGGCAGCGTCGGAATTAGCGTCGATCGCAATTAATGATAATTTGCACTTTTCGGGCGATGCTGGCTTTTGTCACCTTCGTGCCGCAAAGTGATGTTGGGACAATCGCTTAGGGCTGGTCCTTCACGCGGGGAATTTGGTTTATCGTGCGACATCAAAAGCTTCCCAGGTCGCTCATAGTTGCGTTGGCTGCCGTAGCACCGCTGATCGCGGGCTGTTCGGGCGGGACCGATCTGTTGTCGAAGGACGCCGAATGGTTCCAGAAGCCCGGCCGTCTCTTCATCAAGAACATCTCGATCGAGTCGCCGCCGCTGACCCCCGACAAGCCGGTGGGAGCTGAGGATCTCGTCAGCGCCGACGGCGCCTGTCCCGGCATGGCGCCGCCTCCCGGACCGGCCGACGCCAACGCGTCGACG
>NZ_JALBGZ010001027.1:0-1653 GCF_023006515.1 Bradyrhizobium sp. PRIMUS42 | reverse complement strand
AGCGTCGCCGCGGCGTTCGGCTGCACGCTCGGGATCGTGCCGCACATGTGTGCTGCGATGCTCGGCCTTGCCGCGGTGCTCCACACCAGCGCACTCGCCTTCGCCGCGTTGAAATGGTGCGGCGTCGCCTATCTGCTCTACATGTCCTGGCAGGCGCTGCGCGAGACCGGGACGCTGGCGGTTGGCGGCGAGATCCGCGAGCGTTCGAGCGGTCGCGTCATCGTCACCGGCTTCCTGATCAACATCCTCAATCCAAAGCTGTCGATCTTCTTTCTCGCCTTCCTGCCGCAGTTCATCGCCGCGGACGAGGCTCATGTGCTGGCACGCATGATGGAATTGAGCGGCGCCTTCATGGCGATGACGTTTGCGGTGTTCGTCGTCTACGGCCTCTGCGCCGCATCCGTGCGCGAGCGCGTCATCTCCCGTCCCGGCGTCATGGCCTGGCTGCGCCGGAGCTTTGCCGCGGGGTTCGCTGCGCTCGGCGCCAAGCTGGCTTTCGCGGAAAGGTAATCTCCCTTCACCTCTCGAAAATCGTCATGGCCGGGCTTGTCCCGGGCATCCACGTTCTTCGTGCCGCGTGCGAGACGTGGATGGCCGGGTCAAGCCCGGCCATGACGCTGCAAGAGACGTCTTCAACGCCGCCCAATAAAAAAGCGGGCCTCGCGCCCGCCATCTTCAAACTCGTTCGATCCTTCCCGACGCCCGGGCAGAGCGAGGCTCCACCCGGGCAAAGAAAAAGAAGCCTCGTTACTTCTTCTTCGCCTTCTTGGCCTTCTTCGCCTTCTTCTTCGCCGCCTTCTTCGCTTTCTTAGCCATAGGATCCTCTTAAGGGTTAATGGTGGAACGCGACACGAGGGATGCTCGGCGGAGGGCCAGCCTCGCAACATCCTCGACGACAAACTCAGCAGATTCGCAGGTCTCTGCCCCGCGCTGTCACATCGGTGTCATCGGCTTATCCACAGCTCAGATGCATTTTCGGGTGATTTTGGTGCGCGAATCCGCATCGCGGCATCGAAGCGCCGTCGCCGCCGACATCCCTAACGATCCGACAACCGACCTTCGCCGTTCATGAATCCAAAACCAAAGGCGCGTTTTGGCAGATCGCGGTGAGACTCCGTTAAGCGCACCGGCCGCATCTTCTCCGCAAGAAAACGGGGATGGGTCATGGACGGACGGCTGCCAGGGACGGGGAGCGCGACGCTGCGCGTGCCGCACGCGTCATGCTGAACGTACCGACATTGTGGACCGTCTTCGTCGTCAACTTCCTGGCGCTCGGCGTGATCTGGGCCTACGTGACGCGGTCCTATCCGAAATTCGCCGCCGCGCGGTTCTGGATGGCGTCGTCCTTTGTCGGCGCGATCGGGGCGATGACGGCGCTGGTCCGCCTGTTCGTCGCGTCTCCCTTGCCGCTTCTGCTCGGCGCCGCCGGTGTGATCGCCGCGAGCTGCCTCGCCGCCATGGGCATTCAGCGCTTCTATGACCGGCCGGTCTCGTGGCGCCTCATGACGGCGACGGGAGGCTTGAGCCTTGCCGGCGTCTTGGTCTTCATGGTCGGTTTCGATCACATGCAGCTGCGCATGCTCAGCTACACGCTCGGTCAGGCCTTGCCGCTGGCGCTGGCGCTGCGTCTGCTGCTGTCGCCGCCGGAGGGCC
>NZ_JALBGZ010001026.1:0-1655 GCF_023006515.1 Bradyrhizobium sp. PRIMUS42 | reverse complement strand
CTCGCCGGCGGCCTGCACCGGCTGCCGCGGCAGATCGGGCTGAAGCGCGCCATGGGCATGATCCTGACCGCGCGCCATGTCAGCGCCAAGGAAGGCCAGGAACTCGGCTTCGTCAACGAGGTGGTGCCGCAGGGCGAAGCACTCAACGCCGCGCTGCGCTGGGCCGAGACGATCGCCAAGAACTCGCCGATGTCGATCCGCGCCTCGAAGCAGGCAATCCAGAAGGGGCTCGGCGTGTCGCTGGAACAGGCGATCGAGGAGCAGCGCGAGTATCCGGCGGTGAAGGCGATGGCCGCATCGCAGGATTACATCGAGGGACCGAAGGCGTTTTCGGAGAAGCGGCCGCCGAAATGGGTGGGGAAGTAGACGGTCATTCGGTCATTGCGAGCGCAGCGAAGCAATCCAGAAATTCCTCCATGGAGGCAGTCTGGATCGCTTCGTCGCAAGGGCTCGTCGCAATGACGGTGGAGTGGTCTAGGCGTCTCGCGATAGTTCCCGCTTATAAGATGCGAAGTTCGGCTGATCGACGGCGAGCTTGTCCATCGTGGTGGCCCAGAGGTGCTCGGCGAGCCCCGGCGTTGCGAGGTTGAGCTCGCCCCTGGCGATGCGATCGGCGAGCGTTCGGTTGAGGTCCGTCACCGAGCCGTCGATGCCGAGCAGCGCGCGCAGACGCTCCACCTCTTTCGCATCACTCCCCTCCTCCTGCGTCAGCTGCCGCGTGACGAGGTCGAGGATGTTGATGGCGACGCGCAGCTTGAAGGCCTGGTGGCCGGAGATCAGCGGCGTGATGTCGCTGCGGAGGAAGTCGGCGACTGACTTCGTCAGCTCGACGGGTGTCGGTTCGTCCTGCATGATCAGCTCCCGCGTGGCGCCAGCAGCCGCAACAGATCGATTTCGGTCTCGGACGCACGGCGGCCAATCATCGCGCGCTCCATCGAATGATCGGGGCCTTCGCGAAAACGCTGCATCATGCCGCCGCACATGATGCCCCAGCGCAGCGTGCCCATCACTTCCCAGAATTTCACGCGCGCCTGATCGACCTTGCGGCCGGCGGCCTCATACCCTGCGAACAGCTCTTCACGCGAGCCAAAGCCGCCGACCGGCTTGTCGATCTCGCCGAACCGCCAGGAATTGACGCAGACCCAGCCGAGATCCTCCATGGGGTCGCCGAGATGGGCGAGCTCCCAGTCGAGCACGGCGCGGACGCCGTCGGCGCCGATGATGAGATTGCCGTTGCGGAAATCGCCGTGCACCAACGTGGTCTCGGCCGACGGGCCGGGATCGTGGTCGCGCAGCCAGCGCAGCGCCAGCTCGAACACGGGCTTTGGCCAGTTCAGGCTGCGATAGTCGCGCTCGAACTCGGCGATCTCCTGGGTGGCGCCACGGCTGCGCAGCTCCGGCAGCTTGTCCTTTGGCAGTCGATGCAGGCCAGCGAGAATGCCGCCGATCTGCCGCGCCAGCAGCGGCCGCGCCGTGGCGAACTCGTCGTCGCGCAAGATTTTGCGCGCAATGGTCTCGCCTTCGACCCGTTGCATGATGAAGCCGGTGCCGAGATCGTCCTCCGGCACCAGCACATGCATCACGCGCGGCGACGGCACGCCGGCCTCGAACGCGAGCTGCATCAGCTGCGCTTCAGCGGCAAGACCTGCCGCGCG
>NZ_JALBGZ010001025.1:0-1659 GCF_023006515.1 Bradyrhizobium sp. PRIMUS42 | reverse complement strand
GCCCGTCCTCGGTGCTCGCCGCTTTGTCGGTGGCGGCGCTGCCGACCGACCGCTTCTTCTTCGAGGGTTTTTTGCCGGCGAAATCCGCCGCGCGCCGCGCGCGCCTTGCCGAGCTCGCCCGCATCGATGCGACGCTGGTGATGTTTGAATCCGGCAACCGGGTGCAGGATACGCTCACTGAACTCGCCGAGATCATGGGCACGCGCGAGGCCGCGATCTGCCGCGAACTGACGAAGCTGCATGAGGAGATTTCGCGCGCGAAGCTGGCCGAGCTCGCGCGCGATGCTGATGCGCTGGAAACGCGCGGCGAATTCGTGCTGGTGATCGCTCCGCCGGCGGCCGACTCCGAGGTGCTGACGCCGGCTGCGCTGGACGGTCTCTTGCGCGAGCAGCTTGCCAGGCACAGCGTAAAGGATGCCGTTGCGCATGCGGTCGCGCTCTCGGGACGGCCGCGCCGCGAGATCTATGCCCGCGCACTCGAGCTCGCAAAAGATTCGCGGGGCGGCGATGGCGAAGCCTGAGATCCCGAGGGAACCAAAGATCGCCTCGCCCGAGCGCGTTGCCGCATTCCACACCGGCATCTCGGCCGAGAGCCGTGCCGCCGCCTATCTCATGGCGAAGGGCTATCGCATCCTCGCAAAGCGCTACCGCACGGCGCATGGCGAGATCGACATCGTGGCGCGCCGCCGCAATCTGATCGCGTTCGTCGAGGTCAAGGCGCGGGCGACGCTGGACGATGCCGCCTTCGCCGTGACGCCGCGCCAGCAGCAGCGCATCATCGACGCCGCGCAAGGCTGGCTCGTAGCGCATCCCGAGCATGCCGAATTCGAATTGCGATTCGACGCCATGCTGATTGCGCCGCGCTCACTTCCGCGCCATGTGTTGGCGGCATTCGACGCCTCGACCTGAAAGGCAGACCATGAAACTGAACGTCGCCGTCCAGATGGACCCCATCGCCCGCATCAACATCAAGGGCGATTCCACCTTTGCGCTGCTCCTGGAGGCGCAGAAGCGCGGCCATGGCCTGTCCTATTACACGCCCGACAAGCTCTCGATGGTCGGTGAGGAGATCGTGGCTCCCGTCCAGCTCCTGACCGTGCGCGACGAGCCCGGCAATCATTTCACCCTCGGCGAGCCGAAGCGCGAGGCGCTGAACGGCTTCGACGTGGTGCTGCTGCGCCAGGATCCGCCCTTCGATCTCGCCTACATCACCTCGACGCACATGCTCGAGCGCATCCATCCGAAGACGCTTGTCGTCAACGATCCCGCCTCGGTGCGCAACGCGCCGGAAAAGCTGTTCGTGATGAACTTCCCGCAGCTGATGCCGCCGACGCTGATCTCGCGCGACTTAGATGAGATCAACGCGTTTCGCGACAAGCATGGTGCCGTCGTGATGAAGCCGCTGCACGGCCATGGCGGCGCGGCGGTGTTCCGCGTGATGCCGCAGGACATGAATTTCGGCTCGCTGTTCGACATGTTCTCGGTGACGTTCAGGGAGCCGTGGGTGATCCAGCAGTTCATCCCCGAGGTGAAGCACGGCGACAAGCGCATCATCCTGGTCAACGGCGAGTTCGCGGGCGCGGTGAACCGCGTGCCGGCCGCCGATGACCTCCGCTCCAACATGGTGCGCGGCGGCGCGGCGCAGGAGACCGAGCTCAC
>NZ_JALBGZ010001024.1:0-1660 GCF_023006515.1 Bradyrhizobium sp. PRIMUS42 | reverse complement strand
GGAAGCGGCGTTTGCCGCCGGCAGCGGCATCGACCGCACGACGACGCTCGCCGCGCTCATCGCGCTCGATGTCGATTTTCACCGCGCGATCTATCAGCTCGCCGGCAACCCCGTGATCGAGGAGACGATCGCGCCGCAATGGCCGCATATGCGCCGCTCGATGGCGACGGTGCTGTCGGAGCTCGACTATCGCGGCAGCGCCTGGGCTGAACATGCCGACATCGCCAAGCACATTCTCGCGGGCGACGCCGAGGCAGCCGAACGCGCGGCGTTGGCGCATGCGCAGACGGCGGGACGGATGACCGAGGAGAGATTGCGGGCGAGCGACGAGGCGGCGGCGTAGCTGCAACACACGCCGTCATTCCGGACGCGCAAAGCGCCATTACGGTGCGCAATTGCGCACCTGAGTTCGATGCTTCGCATCGCCCCGGAACGACGAAAAAAAATCAAAACAGGAGGACGACCCATGAAACTGTCTCAGGAGCAATTGGAGTTCTTCCACCGTGAGGGCTGGCTGTTCTTGCCCGAGCTGTTCAGACAGGAGGAGGTCGATCTGCTGGCGCGCGAGGCGGTCGGCATCTACGGCGCCAACCGGCCGGAAGTCTGGCGCGAGAAAAGCGGCGCGCCGCGCACGGCTTTTGCCGCGCATCTCTACAACGAGGCATTCGGCATCCTCGGCGCGCATCCGCGCATGATCGACCCGGTCGAGCAATTGTTCGGCGAACCGGTCTACATGCACCAGTTCAAGATCAACGCGAAATCGGCCTTCACAGGCGACGTCTGGCAATGGCACCAGGATTACGGCACCTGGAAGCGCGACGACGGCATGCCGGAGCCGCGTGCGATGAACATCGCGATCTTCCTCGACGAGGTCATGCCGATCAACGGCCCCTTGATGCTGGTGCCGCGCAGCCAGAACGCGGGCGATCTCCAAGCCTCGCACGACCTCGCCACCACCTCCTATCCGCTTTGGACGCTGGACGAGGCCACCGTGACGCGGCTGGTCGAGCAGGGCGGAATCGTGGCGCCCACCGGCAAGCCCGGCGGCATGCTGATGTTCCATGGCAATCTGGTGCACGGCTCGAGCGGCAACATCACGCCCTACCCGCGCAAGATCGTGTACCTGACGCTGAACGCGGTTTCGAACTACATTCGAAGTCCGACGCGGCCGGAGTACATCGCCCATCGCGATTTTGCACCGATCAAGACCGTGGATGACGATGCGCTGCTGCGCCTCGCCCGCGCGCCGCGACAGGCGGCGGAGTAAACGGTCTGATGCCCCGGACGCAGTGCGGCGCTTCTTCAGCGCTGCGCTGCAGAGCCGGGGCCTATGCTACGCGGAATTCCCTCACACTGGGTCCCGGCTCTGCGGCGCGGCGTTGCACGCCGCGCCTTGTCCGGGACACGATAGTCATACTGGATTTCCCCCATGAACCTCTTCCGCCTCCTCCAGGCCCGCGCCTCCGCCGGCAAGCCCGTTCGTGTCGCGCTGATCGGCGCGGGCAAATTCGGCTCGATGTTTCTGGCGCAGGTGCCGCACACGCCGGGGCTGGAGGTGCCCATCATCATCGATATCGACCGCGCGCGCGCGCGCGAGGCGTGCCGCACCGTCGGTTGGGACTCGGAGCGTATCGCGGCGACCGTCTTCACCGATGACGGC
>NZ_JALBGZ010001023.1:0-1663 GCF_023006515.1 Bradyrhizobium sp. PRIMUS42 | reverse complement strand
CAGGTCGAGCAGGCCGGTGGCGGCGTCGGCGCGGGCGGCGCGCAGCAGGACGTGATCGGCCTGATGCTTGCGCAGCACGTCATAGACGAGATCGGTCGAGAACAGCACCTGGCGGCGGCTCTTCTCTTCGCCGGTGTGCCGGCGCGTGATCAGGCCGGAGATGATCGCGCAATTGCGGAACGTGCGCTTCATCAGCGCGGATTCGGCGAGCCAGGCTTCGAGATCGTCGCCGAGCATATCGGGGTCGAACAGGGCGTTGAGGTCGATCCGGCCATCGCGGATCATGAAGGAGAGATCGCCAAGCCCCCAGATCGCCACCGCATATTCATTGGCAACGAAGCCGAGCGGCCGGGCGCGGGCGCGCTCCAGCCGCCGCGTCAGCAGCATGCCGAGGGTCTGATGCGCGAGGCGTCCCTCGAAAGGATAGCAGACCAGATAATGCTTGTTGGCGCGCGGAAAGCTCTCGACCAGGAGCTCGCGCACCGCCGGCACCTGCGAGACGTCCTTCTGCAGCGACAGCCAGTCGCGCACCTGCTCCGGCAAGCCGCCCCAGGCGCGGCCGTCATCGAGCAGCCGGCGCACGCGTTCCGCGAGATAGGTCGAGAGCGGAAACTTGCCGCCCATGTAGGACGGGACCTTCGGGTCCTTGTCATGCGCGCGCGAAACATAGACCTGGTCCTCGACCAGGGTCTCGTAGCGCACCACCTCGCCTGAGAACACGAAGGTATCGCCGGGCGAGAGGCCCTCGATGAAGGCCTCCTCGATCTCGCCGAGCAACCGGCCGCCGCGCGCGATCACGCCTGTCGAGCCGCCCGTTTTTCCCTGACCGCCGCCGCGCGAGCGCACCAGCCGCACCTTCAGCATGTCGTCCTCGACGATGGTGCCGACATTCATGCGGTAGCTCTGCCGCACCTTGGGATTGGCGACGCGCCAGCGCCCCTCCTTGTCCTGCTTGATGCGGGCGAAGCGCTCATAGGTCTTCAGCGCATAGCCGCCGGAGGCGACGAAATCGACGACGTCGTCGAAATCCTGCCGCGACAGATCGGCGTAAGGCGCGGCGGTGCGGATCTCGCCATAGAGATCGTCGCTGAAAAAGGGCTCGCCGCAGGCGCAGCCGAGCACGTGCTGGGCCAGCACGTCGAGGCCACCGGTGCGCAACGGCGGCGTATCCTGCGCGTTCTCGGCGATCGCGTCGATCGCGACGCGGCACTCCAGCACTTCAAAACGGTTGGCCGGCACCAGCACCGCGCGCGAGGCTTCGTCGAGGCGGTGGTTGGCGCGGCCGATGCGCTGCATGAGGCGCGACGATCCCTTGGGTGCGCCGATATTGACGACGAGATCGACATCGCCCCAGTCGACGCCGAGGTCGAGCGAGGAGGTGCAGACCACGCCGCGCAGTCTGCCCGCCGACATCGCGTCCTCGACCTTGCGGCGCTGGGCGACGTCGAGCGAGCCGTGATGCAGAGCGATGGCAAGGCCGTCGTCGTTCATGCTCCAGAGGTTCTGGAACAGCATCTCGGCCTGACTGCGGGTATTGACGAAGACGAGCGTGGTCTTGTTGGCCTTGATCAGCTCGTAGATTTCAGGGAGCGCATGGCGCGCGCTGTGGCCGGCCCAGGGCAAGCGCTCGCGCGTATCGAGCATCTCGACCTCGGGCGGGGCC
>NZ_JALBGZ010001022.1:0-1663 GCF_023006515.1 Bradyrhizobium sp. PRIMUS42 | reverse complement strand
ATCGACCAGCGCGCGCTCGTCGTGCTGGCCGTGGATCTCGACCAGGGCGGCACCGACCGCCTTCAGCGTCTGCACGCTGATCGACTGGTCGTTGATGAAGGCGCGGGTGCGGCCGTCGGCGAGCTGCACGCGGCGGAGAATCATCTCGCCGGTGTCCTCCAGACCGTTCTCGGCGAGGATCTTCGTCGCTGGGTGATTCTTGGGGATATCGAACATGGCAGTGACCTGCCCCTGCTCCGCGCCGTGGCGCACGAGGCCGGCATCGCCGCGGCCGCCGAGCGCCAGCGCAAAGGCATCGAGCAGGATGGATTTGCCCGCACCGGTCTCGCCGGTCAAAACCGCAAGGCCGGTGGCGAATTCGATATCGAGCCGTTCGATCAGGACGATGTCACGGATCGACAGACGCGCCAGCATGGAACCAAATTTCCTAGCCGAGACCCATCTTCTTGAAGGTCCGGCTGATCCAAGACCCCTGATTCTCGCTCGGTTCGAGACCGCCGGATTTTACAAGATTATAGGCGTCCTTGTACCAGCGACTGTCAGGAAAATTGTGCCCAAGCACGGCCGCCGCGGTCTGCGCCTCGCCGACGATGCCGATCGCCAAATAGGCCTCGGTGAGCCGGAACAGCGCCTCCTCGACATGGCGGGTGGTCTGGTACTGCGTGACGACGGTTTTGTAGCGGTTGATCGCCGCCGTGTAGTCGCGCTTCTGTGCGTAGTAGCGGCCGACATTCATTTCCTTGCCGGCGAGCTGGTCGCGCGCACCCTCGATCTTGGCCTTGGCCGACGTCGCATATTCCGAGTTGGGATATTTGCGCACCACCTCTTCCAGAGCGGCGATCGCCTTCTCGGTGCGGGCCTGGTCGCGGCTGATGTCCGGGATCTGGTCGTAATGGGAGGCCGCGATCAGATATTGCGCATAGGCCGCATCCGGGCTGCCGGGATGCAGCGTGACGTAGCGGGTGGCGGCGCCGATGCAGCCGTCGAAGTCGCCGCCCTGGTAGGACGCATAGGCCGACATCAGCAGCGATTTGCGGGCCCATTCGGAATAAGGATGCTGGCGGTCGACCTCTTCGAACTTCCTGTTCGCCGCCTTCATGTCCTTCTTCTCGTTCATGAGGTACAGGCCCTCATTGTAGATCTTGTCGGCGGGCTCCTCGACGAAAGTGTCGTCCTTGGCAGTGAACTTGTCCCAGAGCGAGCCGGTGCCGCAGCCGGCGAGCGGCAACGCGAGCATGATGAAGGTGACGGCCTGAAGCGGCCCACGGGCTCGCGGCGAGACCGAGAAATATCCGCGCGTCATACGCTGTGCCGACATGAGTTTAAGCCCTGACGCCCTGTGATGCGGTGCCCGCCAGCCCATGAACCCCGTCATGGGCGCGAAATGTAACCGTGGTGCCTGCCATGCGACCACGCCGATGTATCCGAAAAGCGATCTTTAACCAACCGGATAGGCAGGCATTTCGCCCGGATTAAGGCGAACGCGCCGCAATCCTAGCCGATCATGGTTACCGGGAGTTTCCCGGGGTAAGCCGCGGCCAGGGCCTGCGACAGCAGGGCCGTCAGGACACGTCGGGCCCGTAGGCCGCAGCAATCCGGCCCCCGACGATACCGCGACCGACTTCGCCCTGGGGACGCGTGGTGCGGCGGGCCGCCTCGCCCT
>NZ_JALBGZ010001021.1:0-1665 GCF_023006515.1 Bradyrhizobium sp. PRIMUS42 | reverse complement strand
AGCGTCGCCAGCCTCGTCGGTTTCGGCGCCGTCGTCGCCTCGCTGCCGGCGTTCACGATCGTGCGCGACTGGGTCCTCGCGATCGAAGGCGGACCGCTGGTTTCGCTCGCCGTCGCGACCAACATCCTGGCCGCGCTGACCGGGTCGGCGTCGGGCGGCCTGACCATCGCCCTCGAGGCCCTCGGCCAGACCTATGTCGAACTTGCCGATCGTATCGGCATCGACCTCGGGCTGATGCATCGCGTGGCGGTGATCGGCTCGGGGACCCTCGACATCCTGCCGCACAATGGTGCGGTGGTCAGCTTGCTCGCGATCTGCGGCCTGACCCATCGCGACAGCTATTTCGACATCGTCATGGTGGGCATCGTGACGTCGCTGCTGGCGCTGGTGGCCGTGATCGCGCTGGGCAGTGCGCTGGGATCGTTCTGAAAGGCCGTGTCGGCGATTGACGGACGGACGAAGGTTGCATTGAATGCAGGCCAACGTTCGAACGCAACATATCCGGGTGGAAACGATGAGGCGAAACAGGGCGAAGCTATGTGCATGGCTCGCGGGGGCAGTGGCGGCGTTGAGCGCGAATTCCGCTTTGGCCCTGACCCTGGCAGAGGATGCCGAGACGGTCTGCAAGGGGCTGGCTGGCGGCACTGATGCCGTGAAGATCGATTCCGCGACGTTGCAGGCACCCTCGCCAATCGCCGTCGCCGAACGCGGGCCGACGCCGTCCGGACGCATCACGCCGGCCAATCCCGGCTTCTGCAAGGTGCTCGGCCATATCGACCCGGTCGACCCCAAGGCGCCGCCGATCAAATTTCAGGTCAACCTTCCCGTCGAATGGAACGGCCGCTCGGTGCAATATGGCGGCGGCGGTTTCAACGGCGTGCTGATCACCGGCCTTTCGCTGCCGCCGGCCTCGCCCTTCGACAAGCCGTCGCCGCTCGCGCGGGGCTTCGTCACCTACGGCACCGATTCCGGTCATGAAACCAAGCAGGGCGAGCCGCCGCAGGTATTTGCCCTCAACGACGAAGCCTTCGAGAATTTCGCTCACCGCGCCTACAAGAAGGTGCGCGATGCGGCTGTTGAGCTGATGGACCGCGCCTACGGCAAGAAGCCCGAGAAGATGTACTTCATGGGCTCGTCCGAGGGCGGCCGCGAAGGCCTGACTATGGCGCAGCGTTACCCGGATGATTTCGCCGGCATCTTCGCCCGCGTGCCCGTCATCAACTGGGTCGGCCTGCAGCACGCCGGCACGCGCTCGGGTCTCGTCACCATGGGCGCGGGCTGGATCAATCCGGCGCAGGTGAAGCTAGTTGGCGAAGCCGTGCGCGCGGCCTGCGACAAGGCCGACGGCTCCGATGATGCGCTGGTTCAGGACCCCGTCGCCTGCAAGGCGGCATTCAAGGTTGAGACGCTGCGTTGCGAGGCCGGCAAGAGCGGCGATCAGTGTCTGACCGATGCGCAGATCAAGGCGATCGAGACCCTGCACGCGACCTACAAATTCCCGTTCACGCTCGCCAACGGCCTCGACGATTATCCGGGCTGGGGCGTCTCGGGCGAGGACACGCCATGGTACCTGCTACTCGAATGGTCGTCCTCGCGGGCGCGCCAGGACGGGGCTGAGGGCATAGCGGCGAAGATGGAGCAGTTTCTTAGCCAGCAGCTCGAGAC
>NZ_JALBGZ010001020.1:0-1665 GCF_023006515.1 Bradyrhizobium sp. PRIMUS42 | reverse complement strand
AGCGCGCCGCCGAGGATCGCTCCGCCGACACCGCCGATGATCGCGCCGCCAATGGCGTCCTGGGCTGCGGCCTCATGCACGGGCATCGCCGCCGCAACCGTCAGACATGCCGCGATTCCAAAACTTCCAATGCGAAGACCCCGAAGCATGCTCGCCCTCCCTGTGGTGGGGCAGTCATAGCGCCGCACGCGGATTCGGGCCAGACAAATTGCCGGCTCACGGCTCGACCCAGCGCTGCACCGCCTCGGCCGTATCAGCGGGCGTGGTGTTGAAGCAGATCGCGGCTTCCGGGGCGAGGCGATGGACGAGGTTGAGCACCTTCTCGAACAGCACGAGGCGCTCCTTCGGCTCGCGCAGGCCGGCGCCGATCACGATGCAGTCGAAGCTCTCGTCGCGCAGCGCGGCCGTGACGCCGGCTTCCGCGGTGACGTCGAGATCGATCAGGCAGCTCGTGACCTCGAAGCCGAGATCGCGCAGGCGCAACAGCTGCGCCTCGATATAGTTGCGCACGAGCTCCGGCGTCAGTTGCGGGAATGCGCTGTAGTCGGCACTGCCGGGTTCGATGCCGATCGCGAGGATGCGCTTGGCCATGCAGGACTCCTTGCCGAACCGTTTCGCTCGCTAACGGACGGACGGCGGCGCCGGTTCCCTGATGGGCGGTCGCGCCCGCATGCCGGTGCCCCCGAGGATTTCCCATCCAGGTTGTAAGCCATTTCACATGCGACGGACCGGCGACCTGCCAGATTTGCGGGAGATCATGCTGGCGTCACCCCCGGATCACGCCAGCCGGTTCACTTGGCTTACACGAGATTCGATCATTCATTTGCGGAGCGGAAAATGATTTCATTCGAGAGTTTGAAAGCCGAATATGAGCGGAATTGGGCCAGTCTCGAGATCCGGCCCGGCCGTCTCACTGAAGCGAATGCGGTGGCCCGCAAGGCCCTCAACGGCAAGACGACCTATCAGCAGATCGAGCGGTTGACGGGCGTCCCCTGGCACTTCACTGCGCTCTGCCACTACCGCGAGTCCAATTTCGATTTCGACACTTATCTCGGCAACGGCGAGTCGCTGCATCGCGTGACCACCATCGTGCCGAAAGGGCGCGGCCCGTTTGCGACCTTCGTGGACGGCGCCGTGGACGCGTTCAGACTCGAGAACTTCATCGGCGCCCAGGATTGGGGCATCGCGCGGATGCTATTCCGGCTCGAGGCGTTCAACGGCTTCGGTTATCACGCCAAGGGCGTCAATTCGCCCTATCTCTATGGCGGCTCGACATTGTACGGTCCGCCCGAGGCACGGGCCGGAAAGTTCGTCCGCGACCATGTGTTCGACTCCAATCACGTCGATACCCAGCTCGGCACCGCGGCGATCCTGCATGCGATGATGTCGCTGGATTCCTCGATCACGCTGGACGGCAGCCCGCAATTCGCCGGCCGTACCGAGCCGGAGGACGATGTGGCCTCGACGGTCATTCTCATGCAGCAGGCGCTCAACAAGCTCGGCGCCAATCCGCCGCTCGCCGAGGACGGTATCAGCGGAGCAAAAACCAGGGCCGCCGTGTCGCAATTTCAGCAACAGAACGGCTTGAGAGACACCGGGCTTCTCGACGCCGCCACGGTCGCCGCCATCACGCGCGCGACGCAGCAGCCGGGCACCGCCGGGCAG
>NZ_JALBGZ010000101.1:0-12651 GCF_023006515.1 Bradyrhizobium sp. PRIMUS42 | reverse complement strand
CTGGGCTGCGGCTGTCGCCGGCGGGCGCCACCGCGATGGAGAGCCGTTGCCGAACTGGATGGCGAGCTCCAACCGCTTCCATCGCAGCCCGCGCGCAATGCCGGTGCCGTAAATCTCCGAGCGTCATGGCCGGGCGCGAGCCCGGCCATGACGGAGATCGGCTAGCTCAGGCCTTTTCTTCCCAGATCATGGCGAGGTGCACGATCGTCTGCACGGCCTTTTCCATGTCCTGCCGGCTGACCCATTCCAGCCGCGAGTGAAACGCGTGCTCGCCGGCAAAGATGTTGGGGCAGGGCAGGCCCATGAAGGACAGGCGCGAGCCATCGGTGCCGCCGCGGATCGCGGTGCGCATCGGGCGCAGGCCGGCACGGCGGATCGCCTCAATGGCGTATTCGAGCACGTGCGGGTGACGGTCGATCACCTGCTTCATGTTGCGGTACTGCTCGCGGACCTCGAACTTGTAGGTCGAGCGCGGATAGTCCTTCATCACGTCCTTGACGATGGACTCGAGCAGGTCCTCTTTCTCCTTCAGCCCTTCCTCGGTGAAGTCGCGGACGATGAAGGACAGCCTCGCCTGCTCCAGCGCGCCCTCGATGCCGATCGGATGCAGAAAGCCCTGCTTGCCTGAGGTCGTTTCCGGCGAGCAGCCTTCTTTGGGCAGGCGCTCGACGATGGCGGCCGCGATCTTGATCGCGTGCTCCATCTTGCCCTTGGCGTAGCCGGGGTGTGCGCTGACGCCGTTGATGGTGATGGTGGCGCCATCGGCAGAGAAGGTCTCGTCCTCGACGCAGCCCGCGCTCTCGCCGTCCATGGTGTAGCCGAAATCGGCCCCCAGCTTCTTCAGGTCGACATTGTCGACGCCGCGGCCGATCTCTTCGTCCGGCGTGAACAGGATCTTGATGGTGCCGTGCTTCACATCGGGGTTGTTGATGAAGAAATACGCGGCATCCATGATCTCGGCGATGCCGGCCTTGTTGTCGGCGCCGAGCAGCGTCGTGCCGTCGGTGGTGATGATGTCGTTGCCGATCTGGTTCTTCAGCGCAGGGTGCTCATTGAAGCGGATCACCTGGCTGGTGTCGCCCGGCAGCGTGATGTCGCCGCCGCGATAGTTCTTCAACAGCTGCGGCTTGACGTCCTTGCCGGTCACGTCGGGCGAGGTGTCCATGTGCGAGCAGAAGCAGATCACCGGCACTTTCTTGTCGGTGTTGGCCGGGATCGTGCCGTAGACGTAGCCATAGTGGTCGAGATGCGCGTCCTCGACGCCCATGGCCTTCAGCTCCGCGGCGAGCACGCGGCCGAGATCCTTCTGCTTCTCGGTCGAAGGCGAGTGAGGGGATTCCGGATCAGACTGGGTGTCGATGGTGACGTAGCGCAGGAAGCGCTCGGTCACGGTATGCGAGAAGGTGAGGGAGGACATTTCTGGTCAAACCGCCGGGGTCAGGGGAAGCGGGCGGTATATCAGAAAAAGCGGGCCGGGATGCGGCCGGAACGGCGCGGATCAGGCTTAACGAACGCTCACCTCAGATCGCCTCTTTCAGTTCCTTGACCGGGCGGAAGGTGACCTTCTTGCTGGCCTTGATGTGGATCGGCTCGCCGGTGGCGGGATTGCGGCCGGTGCGGGCGGCGCGCTTGCGGACCTGGAGGATGCCGAGCCCGACGATGCGGACGCGGTCGCCCTTCTTCAGGTGCTTGGTGATCAAATCGACCATGTCGGTTAGGGCAGCTTCGGCGTGCTTTTTCGACAGATCCTGGCTCTCCGCGATATCGGCGGCGAGGTGCTTGAGCGTGATGGTGGCGGGAGCGGCTGCCTTCTTTGCCGAATCCTTCTTAGCCAGATCCTTCTTAGCCAGATCCTTCTTAGCCATGACTGGCCTCCTCGATGGTCCAATGACGGGGCATCCCTGGAAAAGCCGAGAATGGGGGTGGGGGGATCCCTCTAAGTCCTTTGACCCGTAGACGATTCGGGCGTGGGCTGACACCGCCGCCAGCCCAGCCGGCCGAACGCCGTCCACGGCCCGCCACAGTTGCGACAGGCCTCGATAAGTTCAGGCTAAGACTATGAAGGGATTGCCAAAATGGCGCGAGAGACGGGGCTCGAACCCGCGACCTCCGGCGTGACAGGCCGGCGCTCTAACCAACTGAGCTACTCCCGCGTGGTTCGCTGACGCGCGCGGAACGAGGGGGGACTTAAAGGCGGGGCTGAGTGAAGTCAAGGACGTTGCGCTTCACCGGTGTATCTCGGCTAAGCATTGCTCTGGAAAACGAAAAAGGCCGCCCGGAGGCGGCCATTGGTCAGCCCGGAAGAGAATGTTTCAGCGAATCTCCGACGTCCCGGCGCTCGTCACCACCACCGGCTTGCCGGCCTTGATAACGTGGGTGGATTGGGCGGTCTGGCTGTAATCGGCATTGGTACGCGCTGCGATCCCGAAGCCGGCCACCATGATGCCGGCCACCAGCGCCACCACCACGATCTTGAGGTGGGTCGCACGATCAGCAGAGTGAATGGAGTGGTTCATCTGAGCCTCCCGACGGGCTTTGCCGCCGTCTATGGCTCTTGTCTTAAGGACCATCTGTTTCCGGATGGTTTCGCGGGTTCCGCAAAATGGTTTCATCTCCCGCCCGGCTGGTTTCGCTGAACGGGCCGAGCCGGGCCCGGTCTCAGGCGGCGGCACGGCCGATGTCACCCCGGATCGCGGGCGGCCCGGATGAACAAGAGGGCGCCGAGCGTGGTCGTGACCGCGGAGGCTCTTTGACCCGGCTTGGCAGGTGCCGGCTTTCTTGGCAGAGGTGGATCATGAGCCAGACCGAGAGCAGGGGCGGGGCGACGTCGCCCGCAGCGGACGAGAGCGAACCATCGGCCCCGATCACTATGATGCTGTCGGCGCGACTGATGGTGCTTGCCAATTTGCTCAAGCGTGGCGCGATCCTGCGCTACAAGCGCCTCACCGGCTTGTCCTTGGTCGAGTTCGGTCTCGTCGCCTCGCTCGGCCGCCGGCCGCCGATGAGCGTGGCGCGGCTCGCCGAGGCTGTCGGCCAGGACAAGGGACAGATCAGCCGCGCGCTGGCCGATCTGCTCTCGCGCAAGCTGATCGCGAAATCGGCTAATCCGAGAGACAGCCGCGAGGTGCTGATCTCGCTGACGCCTGCAGGTCTCGTTGCGCATGACGCGATCGTCGACGGCGCGCAGGAGCGCAACCGGCGCCTGCTGGAGCATTTGAGCGAAGCTGAGTTCCACACGCTGATGCGGCAGGTCGATCAGCTCACGGCGATCGCCGCCGAGATGCTCGAGAGCGAGAAGAGTTCGCGCTGATCTCGCAGCAATCTCCGGAAATGTTCGAGCGCTTCTAAGAGTCCTTCTAAGAAGCTTTCAATTAGGAAATCGCGCACCCTCCCATAAGCGTCATCGCAAGTGCATGCCGTCACGGGACTGATGGCATGACGCATGCAGATACGTTTTGGGGTGGCGCGTTGAACAGTCTGGGAATGCTGCGGTCGGCCGTGTTGGCGACCGCGTCCGCTTTGGTTGTGGTGCCGCAGGCATCGCTTGCGCAATGGCATCGTGAACGTCATCAGCAAGATGCCGCCGGCCGAGCCGATCCGCTACATCGAGACGGGCGTCAACAATTTCGGCAATGCCTATATCGGCTTCGATGTCGGCGGGCCGATAGCGACGCAGCCGCAGGACGGCAAGTTGTACTATCGCGTCGTCGGCGAGGTCAGGAACGGCGGTACGCAGGTCGACTTCACGCCCGACAACAATTACTTCATCGCGCCCTCGTTCACATGGAAGCCGGATGCCGACACGACTTTCACAGTTCTCGCATCGGCCTCGAAGACGGACACAAGGGGCATCAACTTCCTGCCGTACCAAGGTACAGTGACGAACGCGCCGTTCGGCAAGATCCCGACCAGCTTCTTCGTCGGCGATCCCAATGTCGACAAGTTCACACGCGAGCAGGAGATGCTCGGCTACCGGTTCGAACGTAATCTCAACGACGACCTGACGTTTCGCCAGAATGCGCGGTTCGCGCATATTGACCTGACCTATCGCGGTTTCATCGGCAACGGTTGGGCCGACATCAATACGGCGGCGATGGGCCGCTATAATTGGTATGCGAAGAACACAGCGAACCAGGCCAATCTCGATAACCAGCTCGAGTACCGCTTCAACACGGGGCCGGTGCGGCACACGATGCTGTTCGGGGTGGACCTGAAGGGTTATCAGATCGACGACTACCAGAACTTCAATTTCGGCACCGTTCCGTCGATCAATGTCTTCAATCCCGTCTACGGTCTCAACATTCCGCTCACGGGCGCACCCTTCCGCAATTTCCAGATCACGCAGAAGCAGGCGGCACGTACCTTCAGGATCAGATGAAGCTCGGCAACTTCACGCTGGTGCTGAGCGGCCGCAACGATTGGGTCGAGACGACGCAGGATGCGCGCGACACCGGGGCCGCGGTCGCCAGCCGTGACGACAGCAAGTTCAGCGGGCGGGCCGGGCTGATCTACAATTTCGACAACGGCATCGCGCCCTATATCTCCTATGCGACGAGCTACAATCCGGTCATCGGTCTCAACGCCAGCAACCAGCTGTTCCTGCCGGAGACCGGGCAGCAGACCGAGATCGGCATAAAGGTCGCGCCGAAGGGGTTCGACGGCTATTTCACGGCCTCGGTGTTCGACCTGAAGCGGCAGAACGTGGCGACGACCGCCGGCACGCCGATCCTGCTGAACCAGACCGGCGAGGTGACCTCGCGCGGCATCGAGCTCGAAGCGGTGGCCAATGCCACCAAGGAACTCAAGCTGATCGGCGCCTTCACCGCCTATCATCTCTTCAACAGCCGGGATCTCGATCCGTCGCTGGTCGGCAAGACGCCGACCAACACGCCCCAGCTCCTGGTCTCCGGCTGGGCCGACTACACCTTCAAGGATGGGCCGCTCGAAGGCTTCGGTTTCGGCGGTGGCGTGCGCTACATCGGCTCGTCCTGGGCCGACCCGGCCAACACCCTCGAGGTTCCCGCAGTGGTGCTCGGCGATCTCGCGCTGCATTACGAATGGCAGAACTGGCGTACGGCGCTGAACGTGATCAACCTGACCGACAAGATCTATGTCGCGAGCTGTTCGTTCCCGACGTCCTGCTTCTACGGCGACCGTCGGCGCGTGACCGCCAGCGTCTCGTACAAATGGTGAGGACGGGTAAGGGCGGCGGCATCTGGCGCCGCCGATCTTCCATCAGGAGATAGATGAGCTCCCGGGCTATGCCCCCCAGCCCGAAGCTCATGCGGGCGCGGCGCGCGCGACGGCCCTGTACGTCGCCGCCGCCGCGCTCGCGACCGGTCGGACCTGCAATATATCGCAGGGAGGGAGCCGTTCTCGCAGGAGGCAGGTCCGGTCCAGCCGTGATGCATGGCTCGTCTGATCGCTTGCGCCTGTGGATAGGTGCCTCGCGACCGCGATGATCATCGGCGGTTCGGCGCCGCTGCTCCGGACACGGTCGCTATATGTCGCCGAAGCGACAGTCGGGGCTCATGACCGTGGGCAACCGGCGGCTTGGGTGCGCTGCCGCACCCGAAAACCAGGCGTTTTTCTCAGCTGATGCACGGCAAAACGTTGCCGTGGCCTGTGGGCCGCAATCTCAGAGCTGCTGCCCTGCAAAACTGTGGCTGCCCTTGCTGGGCTTGGCGATCTGCTCCATACCAGCGCGGGGTGATTCCGGGATTTTTTCACCGTTCTGGGGGCGGCAAAGGGCCTAAAAAGAGCGTGTCTTGCGCCCATTGGTGCACTGCGCTAAGGCTCAGAATAATTCCAAATCGGACGAATCCGTGGCTGTCCCGAGGCTCCGGGAAAAAGGGCTCGCCAATGAGCGGCATTCTGCAGAACTATCTTCCACTCGTCGTCTTTATAGGGGTAGCGGGCCTCATCGGCCTCGTGCTGCTGATCGCGCCCTTCATCGTGGCGTTCCAGCAGCCGGATCCCGAAAAGCTGTCGGCGTATGAGTGCGGTTTCAACGCCTTCGACGACGCTCGCATGAAATTCGACGTCCGCTTCTACCTGGTCGCCATCCTCTTCATCATCTTCGACCTCGAGGTGGCGTTCCTGTTTCCCTGGGCGGTGGCGTTCGGCAAGCTTGGCGCGACCGGCTTCTGGTCCATGGTGGTGTTCCTCGCCGTGCTGACGGTCGGGTTCGCCTATGAATGGAAAAAGGGAGCACTCGAATGGGATTGAACCCTGCATCGTCCACGGGTCCGGTTCTAGCGCCGGCCCCCAAGGGCATCCTGGACCCGTCGACCGGCAAGCCGGTCGGGGCCAATGATCCGTTCTTCCTCGAGGTCAATTCCGAGCTGTCCGACAAGGGCTTCTTCGTGGCCGCGACCGACGACCTCATCACCTGGGCGCGCACCGGCTCCTTGATGTGGATGACCTTCGGCCTCGCCTGCTGCGCGGTCGAGATGATGCAGGTGTCGATGCCGCGCTATGACGTCGAGCGCTTCGGCTTCGCCCCGCGTGCCTCGCCGCGCCAGTCCGACGTGATGATCGTCGCGGGCACGCTGACCAACAAGATGGCGCCGGCGCTGCGCAAGGTCTACGACCAGATGCCGGAGCCGCGCTACGTCATCTCGATGGGCTCCTGCGCCAACGGCGGCGGCTACTACCACTATTCCTACTCGGTCGTGCGCGGCTGCGACCGCATCGTGCCGATCGACATCTACGTGCCGGGCTGCCCGCCCACGGCGGAAGCGCTGCTCTACGGCGTGCTGCTGCTGCAGAAGAAGATCCGGCGCACCGGCACCATCGAACGCTAAGGTTTTACGTCATGGACGACGCCAAGCTCGACGCCCTAGGGCAGACGATCGTTAGCGCGCTTCCGGGCGCTGCCATCGGTCATTCGGTGGCCTTCAACCAGCTCACGGTTGATGTCGAGGCCAGCAAGATCGTCGAGGTGGTCAAGTACCTCCGCGACGACCCGAATTGCCGCTTCATCAACTTCACCGACATCACGGCAGCGGACTATCCGTCGCGCGAGAAGCGCTTCGACGTGATCTATCACTTCCTGTCCCCGACCCTGAACACGCGCATCCGGCTCAAGGCCCAGGCCGACGAGACCACGCAGGTGCCGTCGCTGATCGAAGTGTTCCCCGGCGCCGACTGGTTCGAGCGCGAGGCCTACGACCTCTACGGCGTGTTCTTCGTCGGTCATCCCGACATGCGCCGCATCCTCACCGATTACGGGTTCGAGGGCCATCCGCTGCGCAAAGATTTCCCGACCACCGGTTTCGTCGAGGTCCGCTACGACGACCAGGAGAAGCGGGTGGTGTACGAGCCCGTCCGGCTCAACCAGGAATTCCGCAAGTTCGACTTTTTGTCGCCGTGGGAAGGGGCGGATTATCCGGTCCTTCCGGGTGATGAAAAAGCGGGGCCGAAGGTCTGATCATGAACGAGCAACCCGAACAGCTTCGCAATTTCACCATCAACTTCGGACCGCAGCATCCTGCGGCGCACGGCGTGCTGCGCCTCGTGCTGGAGCTTGACGGCGAAGTCGTCGCACGCGTCGATCCGCATATCGGGCTGCTTCACCGCGGCACCGAAAAGCTGATCGAGCAGAAGACCTATCTGCAGGCGATCCCTTATTTCGACCGTCTCGACTACGTCGCGCCGATGAACCAGGAGCACGCCTTCTGCATGGCGGCCGAAAAGCTGCTCGGCATCGAGGTGCCGCGCCGCGGCCAGCTGATCCGCGTGCTCTATTGCGAGATCGGCCGCATCCTGTCGCACCTTCTCAACGTCACCACGCAGGCGATGGACGTTGGTGCGCTGACCCCGCCGCTGTGGGGTTTCGAAGAGCGCGAGAAGCTGATGGTGTTCTACGAGCGCGCCTCGGGCAGCCGTATGCACGCAGCTTACTTCCGCGTCGGCGGTGTGCATCAGGACCTGCCGCAAAAGCTGGTCGACGACATCGAGGCCTGGTGCGATCCGTTCCTCAAAGTGGTGGACGACCTCGACCGTCTGCTCACCGCCAACCGCATCTTCAAGCAGCGCAACGTCGACATCGGCGTGGTGCCGCTGAAGGAAGCCTGGGAGTGGGGCTTCTCGGGCGTGATGGTGCGCGGCTCGGGCGCGGCCTGGGACCTGCGCAAGTCGCAGCCCTATGAGTGCTACGCCGAGATGGATTTCGACATTCCGATCGGCAAGAACGGCGACTGCTACGACCGCTACCTGATCCGTATGGAAGAGATGCGGCAGTCCATCCGCATCATGAAGCAGTGCATCCAGAAGCTGAACGCGCCTGACGGGAAGGGCCCCGTCGTCGTCGAGGACAACAAGGTCGCGCCGCCGCGCCGTGGCGAGATGAAGCGCTCGATGGAAGCGCTGATCCACCACTTCAAGCTCTACACCGAAGGCGTCCACGTGCCGGCCGGCGAAGTCTACACCGCGGTCGAGGCGCCCAAGGGCGAGTTCGGCGTCTATCTGATCTCCGACGGCACCAACAAGCCCTACAAGTGCAAGATCCGCGCGCCGGGCTTTGCGCATCTGCAGGCCATGGACCACATCTGCCGCGGCCATCTGCTCGCCGACGTCTCGGCGATCCTCGGCTCGCTCGACATCGTGTTCGGAGAGGTCGATCGGTGATGGGACAGGCGCCAATCCAGTTTGACCGCGCCACGGGGGCCCTTGAAGGGGCCAACCTGTGGGAGCGGACGGCTGCCTTGGCGCTGGTGACGGGATCGAAGATCTCGTCGCACTTCTCGCATATGGGCTACATCGCCTGCGCCAACCTGCTGCGGAAGACGCTGCCCGAGCGCAACATTGCGATCAGGCTCAATCCCGACGCCGTGTTCGAATTCCCTTACGGCGACGGCTATTGGAGCAAGCTGCTCAACCGCTCGTACAACTATGAAGACGAGCTCGAGCTGCTGTTCGCCGACTCCATCGACGTCGATTACACGTTGCTCGATTGCGGCGCCAATTACGGCTACTGGTCCGTGCTGGTCTCGAGCAAGCCGTTCGGCGCGCACAGGGCGATCGCGATCGAGCCGTCGGGGCAGAACTACCCGAAGCTCGCCGACAACGCCCGCGTCAACGGCAATCGCTTCGAGACCATGAAGTGTGCGATCGGCGCGTCGCGCGGCACCGCGCGGCTGTCGGGCACCAAGCACGAAGCCTTCAGCATCGCCGGCGATCCGTCGGCCGGCGGTGAGGACGTGCCGGTCATCGCGCTCGACAATCTGATCGAGGACGGCAAGATCGCGAGCACCGGCAAGTACCTGATCAAGCTCGACGTCGAGGGCGTCGAGATCGAGGCGATCAAGGGCGGCGCGCAGCTGCTCCAGGCCGACAGCGTCATCATGTGCGAGGAGCACGGCAGCGACCGCTCTCATGCCGTGTCGCGCTTCATCCTCGAACAGACCCCGCTGAAGCTGATCGTGTTCGATCCGCGCAGCAACCGGATGGAGACCGTGACCGAGCTGTCGATCCTCGACCGCATCAAGGTCTCGACCCACGTCGGCTACAACGTTTTCGGCACCGCAAGCGCATTTTGGCAGGACAGGATCGAAGCCCTGAATGCGAAAACCGCGCGCCGCATGCAGTGAGAGATAGAAGAGATGTCCGTTCGCCGATTAGCACCGAAGGAAGTCCAGCCCGCGAGCTTCGCGTTCACGGAGGAGAACCTCGCGTTCGCCAAGCAGCAGATCGCGAAATATCCGGCGGGACGTCAGGCCTCCGCGGTCATCGCCATCCTCTGGCGCGCGCAGGAGCAGCACGACGGCTGGGTCTCGGAAGCCGCGATCCGCGTCATCGCCGACATGCTCGACATGCCCTATATCCGCGTGCTGGAAGTGGCGACCTTCTACACGATGTTCCAGCTCGCGCCCGTCGGCAAGAAGGCTCACGTCCAGGTCTGCGGCACCACGCCGTGCCGGCTGCGCGGCGCCGAGGATCTGATCCACGTCTGCGAGCACCGCATCCATCACGAGCCGTTCCATCTGTCCAAGGACGGCAATTTCAGCTGGGAAGAGGTGGAGTGCCTCGGTGCCTGCGTGAACGCGCCGATGGTGCTGATCGGCAAGGACACCTATGAGGACCTGACCAAGGAAAGCTTCGGTAAGGTGCTCGACGGCTTCGCTTCGGGCAATCCGCCGAAACCCGGTCCGCAGAACGGTCGCCAGTTCTCGGCGCCGACCGGCGGGCCGACCACGCTGAAGGAGATCACCTGATGCGTGATCTCTCGTCGCAGGCCATGCAGGGGAGCGGTGCCATGAAGAAGTGGGGCTTCATCGCGATGCATGCCGCTGTTGCGGCCGCCTTCATTTTCCTGCTGCAGCGTTTCAGCCTGAACGCGTCGCTGGAATCCAGTCTGCTCTGGGCGCTGACCTTTGGCATCTGCGCCGCCGGACTTGCCTACAAGCAGTCCAATAGTTGATCGGAAAGCACTGATATGCTCGAGGACAAGGACCGCATCTTCAAGAACCTCTACGGCCTCCACGATTGGGGGCTCGAGGGCGCGCGGCGTCGCGGCGCCTGGGACGGCACGAAGAACATCATCGACAAGGGCCGCGACTGGATCATCAACGAGATGAAGGCCTCGGGCCTGCGCGGCCGCGGTGGCGCCGGCTTCCCGACCGGTCTGAAATGGTCGTTCATGCCGAAGGAATCGACCGACGGCCGGCCGAGCTATCTCGTCGTCAACGCCGACGAATCCGAGCCCGGCACCTGCAAGGATCGCGAGATCATGCGGCACGATCCGCATCTCCTGATCGAGGGCTGCCTGATCGCCAGCTGCGCGATGAACGCGCATGCCTGCTACATCTATGTCCGCGGCGAGTTCATCCGCGAGCGCGAGCATCTCCAGGCCGCGATCGACCAGGCCTATGAGGCCAAGCTGGTCGGCAAGGACAACGTCCACGGCTGGCCGTTCGACATCTACGTCGCGCACGGCGCCGGCGCTTACATCTGCGGCGAGGAAACCGCGCTGCTCGAAAGCCTCGAAGGCAAGAAGGGCCAGCCGCGGCTGAAGCCGCCGTTCCCGGCCAATGTCGGCCTGTTCGGCTGCCCGACCACCGTCAACAACGTCGAATCCATCGCCGTTGCGCCGGACATCCTGCGCCGTGGCGCGGCCTGGTTCGCCGGCATCGGCCGTCCGAACAATGTCGGCACCAAGCTGTTCTGCATCTCCGGTCACGTCGAGCGGCCCTGCAACGTCGAAGAGGCCATGGGCATTCCGTTCCGTGAGCTGATCGACAAGCATTGCGGCGGCATCCGTGGCGGCTGGGACAACCTCAAGGCCGTGATCCCCGGCGGATCGTCGGTGCGCATGGTGCCGGCCGAGCAGATCATCGACACGCCGATGGATTTCGACTCCTTGAGCAAGCTGCGCTCGGGCCTCGGCACCGCGGCCGTGATCGTGATGGACAAGTCGACCGACCTGATCCGTGCCATCGCCCGCATCTCCTATTTCTACAAGCATGAGAGCTGCGGCCAGTGCACGCCGTGCCGCGAGGGCACGGGGTGGATGTGGCGCGTGCTCACCCGCATGGCCGAGGGCCGCGCCCACAAGCGCGAAATCGACATGCTGCTCGAGGTGACGAAGCAGGTCGAAGGCCACACCATCTGCGCGCTCGGCGACGCGGCGGCCTGGCCGATCCAGGGCCTGATCGCGCATTTCCGTCACGAGATCGAAGCGCGCATCGACCAATATTCGCACAGGGCTGACATTGACGATATCGGCGTCCGCGATCCCGTGAACATGGTCGCGGCGGAGTAGGAAGAATGACCAAGCTCATCATCGACGGCAAAGAGATCGATGTCCCGCCGGAGTACACGCTGCTCCAGGCGTGCGAAGCCGCCGGCGCCGAGATTCCGCGCTTCTGCTATCACGAACGGCTGTCGATTGCCGGCAATTGCCGGATGTGCCTCGTCGAAGTGAAGGGCGGCCCGAAGCCGGTTGCGAGCTGCGCCTGGGGCGTGCGCGATTGCCGTCCGGGTCCCAAGGGCGAGCCGCCGGAAATCTCCACGCGTTCGCCGATGGTGAAGAAGGCGCGCGAAGGTGTGATGGAATTCCTTCTGATCAACCATCCCCTGGACTGCCCGATCTGCGACCAGGGCGGCGAGTGCGACCTGCAGGACCAGGCGATGGGCTATGGTGTCGACACCAGCCGCTTCGCCGAGAACAAGCGCGCGGTCGAGGACAAATATCTCGGCGCGCTGGTCAAGACCTCGATGAACCGCTGCATCCAGTGCACGCGCTGCGTGCGCTTCTCGGCGGAAGTGGCCGGCGCCCCTGAGATGGGTGCGACCGGTCGCGGCGAGGACATGGAAATCACGACCTATCTCGAGCACGCGCTGACGTCGGAATTGCAGGGCAATCTCGTCGACATCTGCCCGGTCGGCGCGTTGACCTCGAAGCCTTATGCCTTCGCGGCGCGTCCGTGGGAGCTCGGCAAGACCCAGTCGGTCGACGTGATGGACGGCATCGGGTCCGCGATCCGCGTCGACACCCGCGGCCGCGAGGTGATGCGCGTGCTGCCGCGCATCAACGAGGCCGTGAACGAGGAGTGGATCTCCGACAAGACCCGCCACGTCGTCGACGGCCTGCGCACCCAGCGTCTCGACCGGCCCTATATCCGTGAGGCCGGCAAGCTGCGCGCGGCG
>NZ_JALBGZ010001019.1:0-1671 GCF_023006515.1 Bradyrhizobium sp. PRIMUS42 | reverse complement strand
CTCGATGGGCCGCGACTCCGTGAGCCATGACAAGGGCACCGTTGGCCAGGCCGGCGGCGCCATGAAGCCCGGCGGAGCCGCCGACGACAAGTCGTCCGGCGCGATGGAGAAATCCGGCGCCGCGGACAAGTCCGGCGGGATGGAAAAGTCCGGCACGATGAACAAGAACGCGGCTGACGAGAAGGCCGGCATGAAGGGCGAGCACGCCCAGGGCGCGCAGGATAAGTCTGCGCCGGACAAGTCGAAGAGCATGAGCTCTGACTCGACGACCAAGTCCGATTCCACCAAGTCCGGTGCCAAGGACATGAAGGCCGAAGACAACAAGGCCGGCGGCGCTGCCAAGAGCAACAATGCCGAGAACCGCCCGGCCTCCACCGACACCAAGTCGCAGACCACGACCGGTAACGCTTCGGCCACCGCCGCCGCGCCGCCGCCCGAGAAGCGGACGGAAATCTCGACCGCGATCAAGTCGACCAAGATCGAGGAGACCACGAACGTCAACTTCAACATCTCGGTCGGCACCGCGGTCCCGGCGTCCGTCCACTTCCACCCGCTGCCGCCCCGGATCGTCGAGATCTACCCGCAGTGGCGTGGCTATGAAGTGATCTTCGTCCGCGGCCAGTACGTGATCGTCCGTCCGCAGACGCGCGAGATCGTTTACATCATCGAAGGCTAAGCTGCTTCGCTGAAACCCAGATCAGCCCCTGCCGAGAGATCGGCGGGGGCGTTTGGCCTTGGCCGGCCCCGGCCATCCGTCCCCGCCGGCAGCCATGCTTCGAACTGGTTAACAAGCAATTTCCGTAGCTTCCGCACAAGTTTTTGTACCTGGGATGAGGTACCTGAACCCTTCCGGGAGGCCGTCAAGGCTTCCCCTCACGCGCTTTGTTACCTATAACCCCCGCCACGCCGAGCACCTCTTCCGGGATTGGAATGGCTGAACCTGCAACCGACACGATCCTCGTCCTGAACGGGCCGAACCTCAACATGTTGGGGACGCGCGAGCCGGAAAAGTATGGCCACGCCACGCTGGCCGACGTCGAGGCGCTGTGCCGGGAGACGGCGGCGACGTTCGGTCTCAAAGCCGATTGCCGGCAGTCCAACCGTGAGGGCGAGCTGATCGACTTCATCCACGAGGCGCATGCGCGCAAGATGAAGGGCATCATCGTCAATGCCGGCGGCTATTCGCACACCTCGATCGCATTGCACGACGCGCTGCTCGCGGTGCAGATCCCGACGGTCGAAGTGCATGTGACCAACATCCATGCCCGCGAGAGCTTTCGTCACCACTCCTACACCGCGCGCGCGGCCTTCGCCTCGCTTTGCGGTTTCGGCATCGAGGGCTACCGCCTCGCCATCCAGGGCCTTGCCGCCAAGCTTGCCATCAAGCCCAAAGCCTGAAGCTCCCTCATCAAACAGAACATTCGGATCAAAGAACATGGCGCGCCAGCCAGACGACAAAGCAGCCGCAAAGTTTTCCAGCGAGGATTCCGCGCTCGTCCGCGAGCTCGCATTGCTGCTCGATGAGACCAGTCTCACCGAGATCGAGATCGAACGTGCCGGCCTGCGCCTGCGTGTCGCCCGCAATATCAGCGTTGCTGCGACCATGCCTGTGCCGATGGCAGCTGCTCCCGCGGCCCTGCCGGTAGCCTCCGCCGCGCCTGCCGCCGCCGG
>NZ_JALBGZ010001018.1:0-1673 GCF_023006515.1 Bradyrhizobium sp. PRIMUS42 | reverse complement strand
AGCTCAGGCAGCAGCGCCTGCTGCTGGAAGCGCGCGCGCAGAGCGACGTCGGCCGTCACGACCTCGCGCTCGACATCGTCTCCAACGTCTCCGGGCGCGAAGTGCTCCGCCTGCGCTCCGACATCTTCTGGGCGGGCCGGCGCTGGCGCGAATCCGCCGAGCAGATCGAGCTCTATTACGGCGAGCGCTTCCGCGACTTCAAGCCGCTCAACACGGTGGAGAAGAGCGACATCATCCGTGCCGCCGTCGGCTATGCGCTCGCCGACGACTCGATCGGCCTGTCGCGCTTCCGCGAGAAATACGCGCCGCTGATGAGCGAGAGCGCCGACCGTCTCGCCTTCGACATCGCCAGCAAGCCGGCCGCGGCCTCCAGCGCCGAATTCGCCGAGATCGCCAAGCTAGCGGCCAGCGTCGATACGCTCGACGGCTTCCTGCGCGAGATGAAGCAGCGCTTCCCCGACGCCACCGCCCGCGCGCCTAGCTCGCCGCAGGCCAAGGAAGAAAGCGACCACACCGGCTCGCTGCCCACGATCCCGGTCGTGCGGCAGATCAAGATGACGCGCTAGGGCTTTTTCTGCCCCTCGAAGCGGTCCGTGACGGTGCCGCATTCCCCGTCATTGCGAGCGCCGTCGCTACATCCTCCGTCATTGCGACGCAGCGAAGCAATCCAGGAATCTTTCCGCGGCGGCAGCCTGGATTGCTTCGTCGCAAGAGCTCCTGGCAATGACGGGGAGGGGGGCGGGGGGCTCCTTGCGGGAGCGGAGCGGATGTGCCGGCGGGGCTCCCCTCGCCCGCCTCATCCCCCGTAGCTCTGCACCAGGCTTCCTGCCACCAGCGACCAGCCGTCGACCAGCACGAAGAAGATCAGCTTGAACGGGAGCGAGATCGTTGCCGGGGGCAGCATCATCATGCCCATCGACATCAGCACCGAGGCGACGACGAGGTCGATGATCAGGAAGGGCAGGAACAACAGGAAGCCGATCTCGAAGGCGCGCTTCAGCTCGGAAATCATGAAGGCGGGGACGAGGATGCGAAGGGCGAGATCGTCGGGGGTGGCCGGGAGCGGGTCGCCCGAGAGATCCAGGAACAGCTTGAGGTCTTTCTCGCGCACGTTCTTCTGCATGAAGCCGCGCAAGGGCACGGAGGCGCGCTGGAGCGCGTCCTCGACGCCGATCTGGTTGGCGACGAGCGGGCGGATGCCGTCGTCATAGGATTTCTGCAGCACCGGCCCCATCACGAAGAAGGTGAGGAACATCGCGAGCGCGATGATCACCGAGTTCGGCGGCGCGGTCGCCGTGCCCAACGCGGTGCGCAGCAGCGACAGCACGACCACGATGCGCGTGAACGACGTCATCATGATCAGGATCGACGGCGCGATCGACAGCACGGTGAGCAGCGCGATGAGCTGGATCGCGCGCTCGGTGACGCCGCCACCGCCGGCGCCGCCGCCGAGATTGATGCTGATGTCCTGCGCATGCGCCGGCATCGCTGCCGATGCCGCGCCGATCAGAACAGAAAGGAAAAGAACTCTACGCGGGAGGGACGGCAGCCTCACGAAGACGGCTTCGGACGGCCGAGCAGCGAGGCCATCTCGTCTTCGAGATTTTCAAAGCTGGTCTTTTCCGCGGCCGGCTTCGGAGGCGGGGCCGGGGGCGCCGCCGGCTCGCTGCGAG
>NZ_JALBGZ010001017.1:0-1682 GCF_023006515.1 Bradyrhizobium sp. PRIMUS42 | reverse complement strand
ACCGCGCCGCTGGTCGCGGTGTTGCCAGCCGCGTCGCTCACCCGCGCCGTCAGGGAGTTGCCACCCTGGTTCAGCGTGACCGTGGTGCTCCAGCTGCCGTTGCCCTGCACGATGGCGGTGCCGATCGTCGTGGCGCCATCCAGGATGGTGACGGTGGCGCCGGCATCGGCAACGCTCACCGTGCCGGTAATGGTCTGGCTGGCCTGGTTGACGGGTCCGCCCGCGCTGATAATGGCGACCGTCGGTGCCGTGGTGTCGAGCGTGAAGCTCAGCGAGGCCGAGCCGGTGTTGCCAAAAGTGTCGATCTGGCTTGCGACGATGGTGTGTGATCCGTCGGCCAGCCCGCTCGGCGTAAACGACCAGGCGCCTTGTGCATCCGTGGTCACTGTCGTCGCGATCGGGCTGCCGTCGATGGTGAAGTGCACCACGGTGTTGGCAAGGCCGCTGCCGTTCACCGTCGGATTGGCGGTGACATGGTCGGTGGCGGAGGTACCGGTGTCGGAGACCAGGGCCTCGGTCACGGTCGGGCCGGTGGTGCTCAGCGTGTAGACCACCGCGCCGCTGGTTGCGATGTTGCCGGCCGCGTCGCTCACCCGAGCCGTCAGGGAGTTGCCACCCTGGTTCAGCGTGACCGTGGTGCTCCAGCTGCCGTTGGCCTGCACGATCGCGGTACCGATCGTCGTGGCGCCATCCAGGATGGTGACGGTGGCGCCGGCATCGGCAACGCTCACCGTGCCGGTGATGGTCTGGCTGGCCTGGTTGACGGGTCCGCCCGCGCTGGTAATGGCGACCGTCGGTGCCGTGGTGTCGAGCGTGAAGCTCAGCGCTGCGCTCGTCGAACTGTTGCCGGCGGCATCGCTGAACTGCGCCGTGATTTGTTTGGTGCCATCGGCTCCAAGATCGCCGGCGGATACCGTCAGGCTGACGCTGCCTGCCGTCACGTCGGCAGCCGTGATCACATGCGTGACCGGGTGCGCCAGCGGCGAGCCGCCCAGCAGCAGCTGCACCGTATCGCCGATGGCAACCGTCGGGGTCAGCGACACCGTGAAGCTTGGCGACGTCGCCGAGGTGATGTTGTCCGTGCTCGAGGTACCGGTATCCAAACCCGCCGTCAGATCTGGGGTACCACCGGTCGGCGCCGTTGTGTCGAAGGTGAAGCTCAGCGACGCCGAGCCGGTGTTGCCAAAGGTATCGGTCTGGCTTGCCACAATGGTGTGTAATCCGTCGGCCAGCCCGCTCGGCGTAAACGACCAGCCCCCTTGCGCATCCGTGGTCGCCG
The DNA here is from genome assembly GCF_023006515.1 of Bradyrhizobium sp. PRIMUS42. NCBI lineage: Bacteria > Pseudomonadati > Pseudomonadota > Alphaproteobacteria > Hyphomicrobiales > Nitrobacteraceae > Bradyrhizobium > Bradyrhizobium sp. PRIMUS42. Next base: position 403 of record NZ_JALBGZ010001017.1, on the reverse strand, counting down.
TGGAGGTGCTGAGAACACCATCGATCGTCAGATGCACCACCGTGTTGGCAAGGCCGGTGCCGCTCAGCGCCGGGTTGGCGGTGACATGGTCGGTGGCCGAAGTGCCGGTGTCGGAAACGAGACTCTCGGTCACCGTCGGACCGGTGGTGCTCAGCGTGTAGACCACTGCGCTGCTGGTCGCGGTATTGCCGGCGGCATCGCTTACCCGAGCCGTCAGGGAGTTGCCGCCCTGGTTCAGCGTGACCGTGGTGCTCCAGCTGCCGTTGCCCTGCACGATGGCGGTGCCAATCGTCGTGCTGCCGTCCAGGATGGTGACGGTGGTGCCGGCATCGGCGACGCCCACCGTGCCGGTGATGGTCTGGCTGGCCTGGTTGACCGGTCCGCCCGCGCTGGTGATGGCGAC
>NZ_JALBGZ010001016.1:0-1692 GCF_023006515.1 Bradyrhizobium sp. PRIMUS42 | reverse complement strand
GCCACCGCCGGCGCCGGCGACGTGCTGTCCGGCATCATCGCAGGGCTCCTGGCGCAGGGCGTGCCGGCTTTCGAAGCCGCCAGCATTGGCGTATGGATGCATGGTGAGGCCGCAAGCGAAGCCGGGCCGGGCCTGATCGCCGAGGATCTCACCGAGACGCTGCCGGCCGTGCATCGGCGGATCTATTCTGCGCTGGGGGTGGAGTACTAGTGCTCAGGAAGCTCGCGCTCGCCGACATGGGCACGGCGGAATGCGGCCTATATCGCACATGCGCTTGGCGTCGTTGCTCGCGCCAAAGGGATGACGCAGATTGCCAAGGATACCGGCCTGTCTCGCGAGCAACTCTATCGCTCGTTCAGCACCAACGGCAATCCGACGCTCAAGACGACGATCGCGGTGATGAAGGCACTTGGAATCGAACTCACGGCCAAGCCGCACGCCTAGTCGCGCGACCTCACTCCACCCCATACCACCGCACCAGTCGCGGCGCGGCCCAGTCGGTGGCGACGGATTCGATCAGCCATCGTCCGGGCGAGGTCGCCGCGAAGGCGATGCGCTGGGTCTGGCCGGGCTCGATCGCGAGCGTGTCGAGCCAGTAGGGTTTCCAGCCGTCGTCGAGCTTGTCGAGCAGGCGGAAGGGTTGGCCGTGCAGGTGGAAGACGGTCGTTGCGGGAGCGGCGTTCTTGAGGGCCAGCACGACCGTGCGGCCGGCCTTGGCGCGGAAGGCCGCGGTTGAGGCGGTGGAGAAGCTTGCAGGCCGGATCCAGCCGGCGTCGGCTGCGCCGAGCGCGACATCGAACCGCAGGGCGCCTTTCAGGTCGAGCTTCTCGGGGAGATCGTTTGCAGGGAGCGGCTGCGGCGGCAACAGCGGCACGCGCCGCTCCAGTGTGCCTGAGACCGTCAACTGACCGACTTTTCGCGCCTCCTTGCCGTCGTGCAGCAGGAATGCGGCCGATGTGGCCGTATCCACAAACGCATCGGCGCGTGCGCCCGGCGCCAGCACCAGGGCGCCGTTGCGGGCCGGGAACGGCTCGGCCGGCTGTCCGTCCAAGGCCATGACGTTAACTTCGTGATTTTCCAATTTAATTGCGAGAACAGAGCGTTGCGAGCCGTTGATAATGCGCAGTCGCAGCCGCTGGCCGGCCAAGGCTGAGAGTTCGAATGAAGTCTGCCCGTTGATTGTATAGAGCGGCTTCGCGTCCTTCGGGTCCTGGCCCGGCGGGACCGCGGTGCTGTCCGGCTGCAGGCGCCATTCCTCGATCAGCAGGACCTCGTCACGATCGACGGCGACCGGGCCGGTCTCGGCCGCGATGATCGGAAGCGGGCGGGCCGGCTGCTTCAGGCCGTCCTCGAACAGGCGGAAGTCGGCCAGCAAGGTTCCTGCATTAGGAATTGAAATGATTGATGTTTCGACTGCAGCTGGTGGGGCAGGCGCGCGTCCCCGGAGGGGGTCGGCCGGGGCACCGCCGCTGAGGCCGTACCAGACTGGCGCAAGCGGCACAGGTAGGTCGTTCCGAAACACCACTTCGCAACGGTCGCCACGCCTCAGACGGACGTCCCCAATGTGGCTTACGGCGGCGAGCTCCCAGATTGATGTAGGTGGCTGCCCTGGCCTGAGAGCCAGCGTCGCCGGCCTTGCCTGAAGGGCGAGCTGGGCGGTCACGAGCGGGCCTGCGCCACCCGCGATCAGCC
>NZ_JALBGZ010001015.1:0-1696 GCF_023006515.1 Bradyrhizobium sp. PRIMUS42 | reverse complement strand
CACCGCCCGCAAGCGGCTGCCGCGGATCGTGCTCGCCGCAGCCGCCATGGGCGCCCTGCTCTGGCTCACCGTGGGCCTCGTGCCTGCCGAGACCCATGGCTTCATCAAATTCGTCGCGCTGGGCGTGCAGATCGGAGCCGGAATGGCGGTCTATGGCCTGCTTCTGCAAATACTCGGCGCAGCTTCCTGGCGCGAGGCGGTTAACGCGTTGAAACGGCCTACCTAAACCGCGAGCGCAGCGAAATACCCTTGACGGGGCAGCGCCGCTGTTGGAAACGACGGCCGAATACCTATGGGAAAGCTGACCATGCCATTCGTTGAACGGGTTTTTTCGGGCGTCCAGCCGACGGGCAATCTGCATCTCGGCAATTACCTCGGCGCGATCGTCAACTTCGTGAAGATGCAGGAAACCCACAGCTGCATTTACTGCGTCGTCGACATGCACGCGATCACGCAAGGCGTCGACGTCTGGGGCGGCCCGGCCGAGCTCACCCGCAACACCCGCGAGGTCACCGCGGCGTTCATCGCCGCCGGCATCGATCCGAAGAAGCACATCGTGTTCAACCAGAGCCAGGTCTCGGGCCATGCCGAGCTTGCCTGGATCTTCAACTGCGTCGCGCGCATGGGCTGGCTCGGCCGCATGACCCAGTTCAAGGAGAAGGCCGGCAAGGACCGCGAGAACGCCTCGGTGGGTCTGTTCGACTATCCCGTGCTGATGGCCGCCGACATCCTGCTCTACCGCGCAACCCACGTGCCGGTCGGCGAGGACCAGAAGCAGCATCTCGAGCTCTCGCGCGACATCGCGCAGAAGTTCAACAACGATTTCGGCGATTCCATTCGCGCCCAGGGCGCCAATGACGGCCTGTTCTTCCCGCTGCCGGAACCTCTGATCACGGGGCCGGCGACGCGCGTGATGAGCTTGCGCGACGGCACCAAGAAGATGTCGAAGTCCGATGCGTCGGACAATTCGCGGATCAATTTGACCGACGATGCCGACACCATCGCGCAGAAGATCCGCAAGGCGAAGACCGATCCGGAACCGCTACCGTCAGAGGAGAAGGGCCTGGAAGCCCGTCCCGAAGCCGACAACCTCGTCGGCATCTTCGCCGCGCTCTCCGGCCGCGCCAAGGCCGACGTGCTCCGCGATTTCGGCGGCGGCCAGTTCTCCAGCTTCAAGAACGCGCTGGCGGAGCTGTGCGTCACCAAGCTCGCGCCGATCGCCGGCGAGATGAAGCGCCTCGTCGCCGACCCCGGCCACATCGACGCGACCCTGAACGACGGCGCCGACCGCGCCCGCGCCATAGCCGACGAGACGATGAAGCTCTCCAAGGATATCGTCGGCTTCATCTACCGGCGCTAGAGACGGTCCGGGGCCAGCGCGCCGGCCGCATCTCCTCTCCCCAACGCTGCGGGAGTGTGGCAGCATGCCGTCCCTGCACATTCCGGGACATGCATGACCAGCAAGCGACTTTGCTTCGAGCCGGGTCACAAGCCCAAATGCCTCGTCATCGTCGATGACACCGCCGAATGGGATCGCGCGGTCTACTATGCCAGCCGCTGGGCGATCCGCGCCGGCGGCGGCGTGGTGATGCTGCGTATCATCGAGCCCAATCAGCAGAGCCAGGAATGGCTGGGGGTCGCCGACATCATGCGCGCCGAGGCGCAGGAAGCAGCGGAGGCCGCGCTCGACCGCGCC
>NZ_JALBGZ010001014.1:0-1698 GCF_023006515.1 Bradyrhizobium sp. PRIMUS42 | reverse complement strand
AGGATGGCGCGCGCATCGCGCAACAGCGTCGCGCCATCTTCCGTCAGCGACACCGCACGCGTCGTCCGCGCAAACAGCCGCGTGCCCAAATCCTCCTCCAGCAACCTGATCTGGCGGCCGAGCGCGGAGGGCAGCATCTGGAGATGCTGCGCCGCGCGGCCAAAATGCAACTGCTCGGCCGCCGCGACGAAGCATCGAAGCTGTTGCAATTCCATTCCGTATCCTCTCGTCCCCGTGCGACGATGATTATATCATTTTTTTGTATAAACCAGCGTCAATTGAGTCTGCCCTGCACTCCCGTCTAGACTCGCCGGCAACGCAGACGGTCGGACCGGCCGGCACGATCTCTCACACGGAGCATTCCCATGCGCACCCATTCGATCGCAGCAATCCCCGCCGACGGGATCGGCCCCGAGGTGATCTCGGCCGGTGTCCGCGTGCTGGAGGCGCTGGCAAAGCGCAGCGGCGACCTCGCCTTCAACATCAAGACCTTCGACTGGGGCTCGGACTATTACAAGAAGCACGGCGTCATGATGCCGGCTGACGGCCTCGCTGAACTGAAGAAGTTCGACGCGATCTATTTCGGCGCGGTCGGCGCGCCTGACGTGCCCGACCACATCACGCTGTGGGGCCTGCGGCTACCGATCTGCCAGGGCTTTGACCAATATGCCAATGTGCGGCCAACCAAGATATTGCCGGGCGTCGCCTCGCCGCTGCGCAATGTCGGCGTCGGCGATCTCGACTGGGTGATCGTGCGCGAGAACTCGGAGGGCGAATATGCCGGCATGGGCGGCCGCGCGCACAAGGGCCTGCCGGAAGAGGTCGGCACCGAGGTGGCGGTCTTCACCCGCGTCGGCGTCACCCGCATCATGCGGTATGCGTTCCAGCTCGCGCAGTCGCGTCCGCGCAAATTCCTGACCGTCGTGACCAAGTCGAACGCGCAGCGCCACGGCATGGTGATGTGGGACGAGATCGCGGCCGAGGTCGCGACCGAATTCCCCGACGTCACCTGGGACAAGATGCTGGTCGACGCCATGACGGTGCGCATGACGCTGCATCCGAAGAGCCTCGACACCATCGTCGCGACCAATCTGCACGCCGACATCCTGTCCGACCTCGCCGGCGCACTGGCCGGCAGCCTCGGCGTGGCGCCGACCGGCAATATCGATCCGCAGCGCCGCTTCCCCTCGATGTTCGAGCCGATCCACGGCTCGGCCTTCGACATCACCGGCAAGGGCATCGCCAACCCGGTCGCGACGTTCTGGACCGGCGCGCAGATGCTCGAGCATCTCGGCGAGATGGATGCCGCCTCGAGGCTGATGACCGCCGTCGAGCGCGTCTGCGCCGCCGGCGTGCTGACGCCGGACGTCGGCGGCAAGGCGACGACGAAGGAAGTGACCGATGCCGTGATCGATGCGATCCACGGATCGAATGTCTAATTTGAGATCACTCCCTCCACCGGTTCGGTGCACCTCTCCCGCTTGTGGGAGAGGTCGCCGCGTAGCGGCGGGTGAGGCTTCTCTCCTCTTGGGGGTTCTCGATTGCGGAGACACCCCCTCCCCAGCCCTCCCCCGCAAGCGGGAGAGGGAGCGGACCGTCTCCCTGACTGCGATGGGATAAGGCGCCCTACTTCCGCCCTGCCGGTGCTGCCGCCGGCGGTGCCGCCATCGCGGAAGCCGGCTCGGGCGGTGTCAGATG
>NZ_JALBGZ010001013.1:0-1700 GCF_023006515.1 Bradyrhizobium sp. PRIMUS42 | reverse complement strand
GTGCCGTCATCGGCAACCAGACCGCAATCGAGGCGTATCAAGCCGGCAAGCTCCCGTTCCCGGACGGCACCATTCTGGTCAAGCGCGCCTGGAAGCGGAAACAGTCGCTGGTCGAGACCAAAAAGGGCTCGCCGATGTCGTTGAGCGGCAGCGCATGCGCCGCGCACAGCGCCTGAATCGAGGTGATACCGGGCACGACTTCAATCTTCGGCAAGGGATTGAGCCGACGCGCAATGCGCAGCGAGGAATCATAGAGCGAGGGATCGCCCCAGATCAGCAGCGCGACCTTGCCCTTGCCTGCAAGATGTTCTGCGATCGTCTGCGACCAGGTCGCGGCGACCGCATCGTGCCAATCGTCCACGCCCTTGCGGTAATCCGCTTCACCGGCGTCGCGCACGGGGAGATCGAACTCGGCGATTTCAGTCTTGTCGCTGGTGAGCACGTCCGCGCAGATCGTCCGCCGGAGATCGGCGAGGTCGGATTTCGCCGTTCCCTTGCGCGGGATCAGGACGAGATCGGCCGCGTTGATGGCGCGGATCGCGGCGCGCGTGAGCTGATCGGGATCGCCGCAGCCGATGCCTATCAGGGAGAGCGTGAGCATCGCGAGCGCGAGGGGCGGCATACCGCCCCTCGCTGATCTCTCAGGCCGCGTTATGCAGGCGCGGGGTGACGAGGCCTGGCGCGGTGACGCCACGCAGCGACTTCGCCAACGCCAGCACGGCGAGATCGGCCAGCGGCTCGATCACGATGACGAGCGCATAGGAGGCCGCGAACGCCGCGATGTTGGCGAGGTTGCTCATGGCAAAACCGGAGCCATAGAGCGCCCAGAACGCCACCCAGGCGATCACGCCAGCCTGATAGGTCGTCGAGAGCGCCAGCGCCTGCCGATACTTCAAATCGACATAGGCGGTGTTACGGGCAATGATCCGCGAGGCGATCGCCTGGATCGCGAACAGCGGCACCAGCAGCGTCGTGACGTTCATGCCGTATTGCGGGATGTCGGCCGGCTCGAACAACACGCCCTGGAGCAACAGGCCGAGCGCCAGGCCGAAGGCCGCAGGCGCCGCGCCGAACAGCAGGAACAAGGTCGAGCCGAGGATGAAGTGCACTTCGGAGACGCCGACCGGGAAGTGCGGCAGAACCTGGAAGAAAGTGAAGACGAGGCCCGTTGTGGCGAGCGTTCGCGCCGCGAAAGAGCCGACGCCCTGCTCGCGCACGGTCTCGGCTGCAAGTTTCAAGGCAACGCCGCCTGCGGCGATGCCGGTTGCGTAACTCAACACGAGCTTGGCGCCCGTCACGATTCCGGGTTCGATATGCATGGCTCAATTCCTTCCTGCCGTCACACCCGACGGCCTTGGCCTCAAAACGTGCAGGGCCGGTCTCCTGGCTCGCGGTTCACTGGGATCTCCGGCCTTCCCGAACCTTTCGGCCCAGTGGCGGTTCGGAGCCCCTCACCGCTTACAGTCGCGGGGGCGGCTGGGGTTTTGGGCGCCGCAACTTGGTCCGCCCACCCCCATTCCCGATTATGCTCCGACGCTTTGCGCCGCGTTGAGCACCATGCCTCTCCTGTGTGCCCCTTTCGCGGAGCCGGCGTCAAGGGGCGAACGGCCACCGCGGCCGTCACGACGGATAATCCCCCGCCAGCGCGCCGAACAGGATCACCGCAGCCGTGGATGCGGCGCCGCCGCGGGCAAGCTGCT
>NZ_JALBGZ010001012.1:0-1701 GCF_023006515.1 Bradyrhizobium sp. PRIMUS42 | reverse complement strand
GCGAGCCGGTCCTGACGATCTCGATGGCCACGCCGCGCTTCGCGGCAGCCTGCTCCAATGCCAGCGCGACCTCGGCGGCGCCGACGGCCAACGCACCGGCATCACGTGAGACGTAGAGGCGCATGCTCATCGTTGCGCCTCCGCGACCAGCGCATCGAGGCGCTTCTGATCGAGGCGGCCGATCAGGCGGCCGTCGAGCATCGCGGACGGCGCCGTCGCGCACAGGCCGAGGCAGTAGATCGGCTCCAGTGTGACGCGATCATCGGCCGTGGTGTTGCCGAGCGACACGCCGAGCTTGGCTTCTGCGCGCGCAGCCAGCGCATCGCCGCCCGCGGCCTGGCAGGCTTCCGCGCGGCAGAGCTTGAGCACATGACGGCCGGCCGGCTTGTGGCGGAAGTCATGGTAGAATGTGAATACGCCATGCACTTCGGCGCGCGACAGATTGAGCGCTTGCGCCACCATGGGAATGGCCGCCTCCGGCACGTAGCCGAATGCCTCCTGCAGCGCGTGCAGGATGACCAGCGTCGCGCCCTCTTGGTCGGCATGTTCGCCGATGATTTCGGCGCCGCGCGTCTCGTTCCAAGGCTCAAAAACCGCTGTCATTCTTCGTTCTCAACCTGAGCGTTTCCTTTGCCGCAAACTAGTTGGAATCATTCGAAGATCAATAAAGCTATCCCGTGCTGCGATTGCGAATTCGGATCGATTTGCAACCGCAATCGATCGATACGAAATGGCAATGAAAGTTGGACCGGCTGCCGGTTTTTGCGTGTTGGTGCGGGCCCGGCGTGCTAGCTTGCATGCCACGACAGAATTCGAGGGGACGCTCGGTTGATCGACAAGCTTGAACTGCTGCTGGCGCTGGCGAAGGAGCGTCATTTTGGACGCGCGGCGGAGGTCTGCGGCGTGACGCAACCGACGATGTCGACCGGACTCAAGCAGCTCGAGGAGATCCTCGGGGTGATGCTGGTCCAGCGCGGGTCCCGCTTCCAGGGCTTTACGCCGGAAGGCGAGCGGGCGCTGGACTGGGCGCGGCGGATCGTGGGCGATGCCCGCGCGATGCGTGATGAGATCAACGGGCTGAAGCACCAGCTCTCCGGCGAGATCCGCATCGCGGCGATCCCGACCGTGCTCGGCATGGTCGCCGCGCTGACGACGCCGTACCGTGCCAGGCATCCGGAGGTGCGCTTCCGCATCCAGTCCACCACCTCGTCCGAGGTGCTGGGGCTGCTCGAAAATCTCGAGGTCGATGCCGGGCTGACCTATATCGAGAACGAGCCGATCGGCAAGGTGCGCACCATTCCGCTCTACAATGAGAGCTATCGTCTCCTGACCGCGCCGGATGCGATGTTCGGTGACCGCGAGACGGTGACATGGACCGAGGTCGGGCAGGTGCCGCTGTGCCTGCTGACGCCAGACATGCAGAACCGCCGCATCATCGACCGCGCGCTACGCTCGGTCGGCGCCGAGGCGACGCCGACGCTGACCTCGAACTCGCTGCTGGTGCTGTTCACGCATGTCAAGACCGGGCGCTGGGCGAGCGTGATGCCGGCCAAGCTCGCCGAGACGCTCGGTCTTTCCGACACGGTGCGCTCGAGCTCGATCGCTTTCGCGATCTCGCGTTCCCAGCGGTCGCCGTTGGCGAGCAGCTTGGCCTTGTCATAGAACAGTTCCTCGCGGGTCTCGGTCGCGAACTCGAAGTTC
>NZ_JALBGZ010001011.1:0-1703 GCF_023006515.1 Bradyrhizobium sp. PRIMUS42 | reverse complement strand
CTCAATCTGGTCGGGCTGATCGCCACGTTCTATGTCACCGCGGCGCTGTTCGTTTTCGTCGTGCTCGGCATCATCGCACGTCTGGCAGGGTTCTCGATCTTCAAGTTCCTGAGTTCGGTTCACGCCGCCTGAGCTGAAAAGCAAAGGGCCACGCGCACCGGCGTGGCCCTTAATTGCGGCGTGGCGCGATCAGGCGACCTTGGTCGTCATGTGCTTGAACATGTTGGCGCGCGCCTCATCGTCCATCTCGGCCTTGAAGGCGAACTTGTCCTTCAGCGCGATCGCGCGCGCCGCCGCCGGGCGCGCCGAGATCTCGTCCACCAGCCGTTTCACGTTCGGGTATCGCGCAAAGGCGTCGTCGCCGAGCTTGAACGGCAGCATCCGCGCCCAGCCCCACAGCGCCATGTCGACGATCGAATAATCGTCGCCGACCATGTAGCGGCGGCCTTTGAGATGACCGTCGAGAATCTTGTAATGGCGATCGGTCTCGTACTGGTAGCGGTTGTGGGCGTAGTCGTGGTTCTGGTCCTTCGGCGCAAAATGCTTGAAGTGCACCGCCTGGCCCGAATAGGGGCCGACACCGGTGGCGATGAACATCAGCCACGACAGCATCTCGCCACGCACGCTGGCTGAGGGCAGGAACTTGCCGGTCTTCTCGGCGAGGTAGAGCAGGATGGCGTTCGAGTCGAACACGGTCGCCCCATTGTCGTCGATCGCCGGCACCTTGGCGTTCGGATTGACCTTCAGATAGTCCGCCGTGAATTGCTCGCCCTTGCGGGTGTCGATCTTCACCGGTTCGTAGGGCAGGCCGGACTCTTCGAGATAGAGCGCGACCTTGGTCGGGTTCGGCGAACCGTTGAAATAGAATTTGAGCATCACACATCTCCCCAGTGTTTCTTGCCGAGAGCGAACGCGGCGTCATCGCCGCTGGGTCGTCTTCTCTTGCCCGAACAGCCGAAGAGAGCAACCGGCGAGTTTGCCGGGCGGTATCTGCGCCTCACGCAGATCAGCCGGCGTAACAAAGGCCGATCGCCGCCGTAATGACCATCGCCACGCCGACCGCCTCCAGGCGCAGTCCGAGCCGGGTGGCGAGGTGCATGTCGGAGGCCCGCGCCTTGCGCTCCGATCCGCGCGCGTAGCCGTGGACGATGACGTCGTGATTGAAATTGTCGTGCGCCTCGTTGCTGCTGGCGAGCCCGACGCAGATCACCAACACACCGAACAGCGCGAGGCCGAAGAATCCGAGCAGGGCGATCAGGAACATCGGAAACATGCCGACCAGGAAGATCGGCAGCAGCGGCACCAACAGCAATGTCTCGGACTGTCGTCGCATGGGACTAGGCCGGTCAGGACGGGGCTGATGGGGCGAATCTAGTCCCGGCTGGCGCGGCATTCAAGGTGCCGTAGCAACCATTAAATGGCGGCGGTGTTTTGAGCCGTACGGATCGCCTGCGCCTGCCATGATGACGCCGTGCTCGCGTCCGTCAAGGCGTGGCCTGGCGGCAGATCGGGTGAGGTTGGGGCGAGCGACGGCCATCCTTGACGGACGCTGCGCGCGGCGCCAGGAGGAGCCGCAGGTCGGGACGAAGAAGCGCGTCCCGGTCGAACTAAGAAGCAGGGAGTGATCCCGGCGGCTCGCCGCACCATGGCGTGCCGCGGGCTACCACTGTGTTAGCGAAGATGAGCATCTTTCTGGCACAGGC
>NZ_JALBGZ010001010.1:0-1714 GCF_023006515.1 Bradyrhizobium sp. PRIMUS42 | reverse complement strand
TCTCGGTGACCTTCTTGGCGTCGCCGAGCAGCATCATGGTGTTGTCGCGATAGAACAGCGGGTTATCGATGCCGGCATAACCGGACGCCAGAGAGCGCTTGATGAACATCACGGTGCCGGCCTTCCAGACCTGAAGCACGGGCATGCCGTAGATCGGCGAGGTCTTGTCCTCTTCGGCCGCCGGGTTGGTGACGTCATTGGCGCCGATCACGAAGGCGATGTCGGCCTGCGCGAATTCGGAGTTGATGTCCTCGAGCTCGAACACCTCGTCATAGGGCACGTTGGCTTCGGCCAGCAGCACGTTCATGTGGCCGGGCATGCGGCCCGCCACCGGGTGAATGGCGTATTTCACCTCGACGCCTTCCTTCTTCAGGATGTCGCCCATCTCGCGCAGCGCATGCTGGGCCTGCGCCACCGCCATGCCGTAGCCGGGCACGATGATGACCTTCTGCGCGTTCTTCATGATGAAGGCCGCATCGTCGGCCGAGCCGAGCTTGGCCGGCTTCTGCTCGCCCGTGCCGCCGCCGGCCGCCGCGGTCTCGCCGCCGAAGCCGCCGAGGATGACCGAGATGAAGGACCGGTTCATCGCGTGGCACATGATGTAGGACAGGATCGCGCCGGAGGAGCCGACCAGCGCGCCGGTGATGATCAGCGCGGAATTGCCGAGCGTGAAGCCGATGCCCGCGGCGGCCCAGCCGGAGTAGGAGTTCAGCATCGAGATCACGACCGGCATGTCGGCGCCGCCGATCGGGATGATCATGAGCACGCCGAGCGCCAGCGCCAGGATGGTGATCATCCAGAAGTCTAACGCGCCGCCGGTGAGGACGAGCCGGACGATGAAGAACACCAGCGCCAATGCGAGCGCGATGTTGATGATGTGGCGGGCAGGCAGGATGATCGGCGCACCGCTCATCCGCGCGGACAGCTTCAGGAACGCGATCACCGAGCCGGTGAAGGTCAGCGCGCCGATGGCGACGCCGAGCGACATCTCGATCAGGCTCTGCGGATGGATGTTGCCGGGGGTGCCGATGTCGAAGGCCTCGGGCGCGTAGAACGCGCCGGCGGCGACCAGCACCGCGGCCATGCCGACCAGCGAGTGGAAGGCGGCGACCAGTTCCGGCATCGAGGTCATCGGCACGCGGCGGGCGATGACCGCACCGATCGTGGCACCGATCGCGATGCCGACGATGACGAGCACCCAGGCAAGACCGTCTGCCGGCGGATGGTTGGCCAGCGTGGTGGCGACCGCGATCGCCATGCCGATCATGCCGAACAGATTGCCCTGGCGCGACGAAGCCGGGCTCGACAGCCCGCGCAGCGACAGGATGAACAGCACTCCCGCCACGAGATACAAAAATGCAGAGAGGTTGGCGCTCATCTCAGGTCCCCATTGATCCCTTCAGCCCGAGGTGGCCGCTTACTTCGACTTCTTCTTGTACATCGCCAGCATGCGCTGGGTGACAAGGAAGCCGCCAAAAATGTTCACGCAGGCGAAAATGAGCGCGACGAAGCCGAAGGCGCGTGCCCAGCCCGAGCCGCTCGAGACATTCGCGACGCCGCCGGCAAGCAGCGCGCCGACCACGATCACCGAGGAGATCGCGTTGGTCACGCTCATCAGCGGCGTGTGCAGCGCCGGCGTCACCGACCACACCACGAAATAACCGACGAAAACGGCGAGGACGAAAATCGACAGCCGGAAGATGAAGGGGTCGAC
>NZ_JALBGZ010000100.1:0-12967 GCF_023006515.1 Bradyrhizobium sp. PRIMUS42 | reverse complement strand
GACCGACGGCGGGCGAAGCGACGCAGGGCTCAAGCGCGCAGCGCGCCGCGAACACGTCCAAGCCAGCCCGGATGCATTTGATCGACGCGGTGTGCCAGGCTGCGCCGCAGGAAGTGCAGCCGCCGCCGGACGTCCCAGCCGAGATCGTCACGAGACGTCAGCGCCTGACGGAAGCGCGCCATCTTCAGGGACTGCTGGTCCGCCGCGATCTTGTCGCGATCGGAATAGAACTGCGCAATCTTCTCCTGGCCCATACCGGCGGTCATGATCCATCGCGGCGCATATTCGGTGCAAAGACGATCGACGTCCACCAGCAGGCGCGCGACGCCCGTGCCGGCCGCGGGGCAATTGGTCTGGAACGCATCGCCGATGAGCACGACGCCCGGCTGAAGATGTCCCTCGACGACCGTCAGATCCATCACCCAATTCTGGACCCGGTCGGTGACGCGGAAATCGCCGAGATAGGGTCGCAATCCCGGCAGCAGACGCAAGAGTGTCGCTTCCGGTTCGCGACGCAGCTCGCGCATGATCGGATCGGTCGGGTCGCGGAACATGAAGAGATTGGCCCGCATGCCGGCGCGAACGGGAAACAGGCTGAGATAATCGATGCCGTCTGCCGTGCGCTCGCCGTAGCAGGTCAACGCCTCGAAATCGAACGGGCGACCGTCCTTCCGGGCAATCGTGAAGCCGAACGACACCGAGTGGCGCTCGGCCAGCACGCGCCGCCTGATACCGAGTTTGTAAGCAAGAGCTGCCGCCATGCCCGTGGCCAGAACGACAAGGCGCGCGGTCAGGCGCCGCCCGGAGGCCAGCTCGAGATGCTGGACGCCGTCGCTGCAGCTGATCGCGGTGACCTCGTCGACGATCAGGCTGGATGGATCGGGGAGCTGGCTGCGCGCCATGGCAACGAGGTCGGCATATGGAAATCCATAGGCCTGGCCGACGCTGACATCGACCACCTTGCCTTCCCGGATGTTGAGCACCTGATCATATCGACAAGCGGCCTTCTCGAGCGCATCGAGGAAGCCCAGCTTGCGGAGCATCGCCAATTGATGGCCGCCGATCTTTTCGACCCGGAACTCGTCCGGATGGACCGCCCGCTTGTCGATCAGGGCGATGCGGTGCCCTGCCCGCGCCAGCACGGCCGCCGCGAGCGATCCCGCAAGTCCGCCACCGACGATCGCGATGTCCGCGACGGTTCTCGACGCGCCAGCTGTGGCGTTCGGCTCGGTCACAGTTCTATCCGCCGTCATGATCCAGGCTCCCACGGTCAACCAAAGTCGCACGTGCAATTCTCTGGCCTGATGTCGCATCGCAGGGACGAACGCGATCATTTCTCGATATCGAGGTTAACGGGGCGGAGAGCCCGTCGACCTGACGATAGCCGGCACGCCTCTTGCTCTGGAATCTCCGTAAATTCCGGTTTCTGGCAGCTCAGTGGCCGATCCCGGCGAGCCAGCCCGCATTCAAACGGCTGATCTCGCCTTCGGTCCGGGCCAGGCCTTGCTTGATTTGAGACAATGAGGACGACGATGTTTCACAGTGAAGCAACCGGAATAGCCGCGATGTCGTCGCCGCCGGCAGGATGCTGCATTCCGCCCATTAACACTCGCGGTTTTTCGGCATGCTAGGTTGCCGCCGATATCGGAACATGTCTCTTCAGGAGAGAGCAGCTCCTTAAAATTCCATGATCGGATCCATCCTCCAGTTCCTGCGGCGTGACGTCACGCGCGGTGTCGTCGGGACCATCCTTCTCAAGGTTGGTAGCGGCGCGCTTGCGTTTGCGTTGTTCTCGCTGGCGGCACGAACGATGTCGCCCGATGGCTTCGGCATCTTTGCGACCTGGCTTTCGGTTGCCCAGATCGCCGCCGTCGTGGGACTGGTCGGCCAGGAATCCTTGCTGGTGCGCTTCCTGAACGAGTATCAGGTCGGCGACAGGCCGGACCTCACCAAAGGTGTCCTCCTGTCGAGCTTCAAGATTGCCTCGGTCGCAATGCTGATCGTGATCGCCGGGATCGCCATCGTGGCGAACATGAGAGGCGATTGGTGGCTGCTCATCCTTGCGGTGTCGGCCTATACGGCCGTGAATGCCGGAGTGATGCTGGGCAGCCAGGTCGCACGCTCGCTCGTCAGCATCCTCATGGGCGAGGGAAATCGCGAGTTCTTCTGGCGGGTCATCGTCGTCCTTTTTCTGCTCGCCATGCTGTTTGGCCATCGGCAACTCGATCCCGCCGAGCTGATCGCGGTGATGACAATTGCCATGTCGGTCGGCCTGGTTGCGCAGATCATTTCGATCGCGCGGGTGCTGCCGGATCTGCGCGGCACGGCGGCGCGCTCCGAAACGTCCCGCTGGCGGTCGAGCGCCCTTCACTTCTGGCTCGCCTCCATCCTTGAAGTCGCAAACCAGTATTTCGACGTCATCCTGGTCTACTGGATGCTGGATCCGGCGACGGCCGGTATCTACTTTGCCGCCTCGCGCCTCGCCAACATCTTCGCCATGGTGTCCGCGGCGTTGTACACTTTCGGCGCGCGCCGGCTTCCCTCGCTGTATTTCAGCAAGAACCATCGGGAGTTCGAGCGAACCTTGCGGTTGATGGCGGAAGTGACCGCGCTTTGCGTGGCCGCCGGGCTCGCCACGGTCTGGATCGGCGGCCCCTATCTCCTCAACCTGTTCGGGCCCCATTTCACCGAGCAGCATTCGGTCTTGATCGTGCTTGCGATCGGAACGGCCATCCAGGCCGCGGGTGGCCCGTCTGCTGCGATCCTGCAGCTGACCGGCCATGAACGGATCTATGTTCCCGTCGTTGCCGCCAACGTCGCGCTGCGGCTCGCGGGATTTCTCATCCTCATTCCCTGGCTCGGCGTGCTCGGCGCGGCGGTCTCGGCCACAGTCTCGCTGGCGCTCGCGACCATCGCCCTGAACGTGCTCTGCCGCCGGCGCACAGGGGTGGACCCTTCGATCCTCGTGCTTTTGCGCTTCAGCGCCATAAAACGCGGCAATTATGCAGTCGGCAGCGCCGACTCCCGTGACTAGGCGTCAAGCGCGCGGTCGCTCAGTGGATCATCGTCACGCGTTGCCGGTACGCCAACCGATTGGTTAACGCGCTGTCTGCGTACCATGCAGGAACCAGCGAAATGACCGCGCGAACAGCGCCGACAGCCGGGCCTCGCATTAACTCCGTTTGTTGCTAGTCGGTGTCCACACCATGGGTGCATGATAGGTACGGTGAAGATTTCGTTTCTCTAGCGGGTCGGGATCCGTGCTCCACTATCAGCCGAACAAGGAATTGGGCGAGACGACCGCGACAGCACCCGCGCGGCCAGACGGCGGCCGACCAAAGCTGCACGTGCTTCTCGCGCAAACCCAGGCCGAGAACGCCGGTGCTCAGGAGATCTCCAGGCTGCTCGGCGCTGGGCTGACCGCGCGCGGCTACCGGGTCACCAATCTGTTCTTCTTCCGCAAGTCGGATTCCTTCGACGAGCCGCCCGATACGCTCTATTGCGCGTCGAGCCGACCGGGCAATCCGGTGGCGCTGCTGCGGATGTTGTGGACGCTCGGCCGTCATATCAGGACGATCAGGCCCGACGCCGTGCTGACGTTCCAGCATTTCGGCAACGTCATCGGTGCCGGCGTGACGCGCCTCGTCAGCCGCGCACCTGTCATCGCCAACCAGGTTTCATCCGCGCTGGCGATGAGCCGGCCGGTCCGCACCGCCGACATCGTCATGGGCAGTGTCGGCTTCTTCGACCGCATCACGCTCAATTCGCAGGACATGGAGCGCGAGTATTCGCGCTACCCCGCGGCTTATCGTTCGCGCATGGTGCATGTGCCGCACGGCTTCGACGACAAGGCGCTGACCCTGTCGAAGGAGGCCGCGCGACAGAAGTTCAACCTGCCGCCGGATCGTGTCCTGCTCGGCTGCGCAGCAAGGCTGCATCCGCACAAGCGGCTCGACATGGCGATACGTTTGCTGCCGGACCAACCGTCCTGGCATCTTGCGCTCGCCGGCCAGGGCGCCGACGAGGCTCGGCTGCGGCAGTTGGCCAGCGACTTGAAGGTATCGGACCGGCTGCACTTGCTCGGGGAAATCCCCCCCAGCCGAATGGCGGATTTTCTCGCCTGCCTGGACGTGTTTGTATTCCCGACGCAGGCGGAAACCTTCGGTCTGGCCGCGGTCGAGGCTGCTAACGCCGGTGTTCCCTCCGTCGTGACCGATCTTCCCGTCTTGCGCGAAGTGTTGTCTTACGAAGGAAAACCGACTGCACTCTTCGTCGATGCCTCCGATCATACGAAGCTCGCGGCAACCGTCTCCAGGCTGCTGATGGACCAGAATCTGAGCGCTGAACTGCGACAAAATGCCAAAGGCCTCAGGTTGCGCTATTCGGTAGATGCCATGGTGGAGGAATACGTTCGAATTCTCAGCCAGGTCACTTGACCTGATACGTTGGAATAGATGGGCTCGACATGATCATCGAGTTTCGCTGTGAACGTGAGCACGCGCGGCGCTGGATGGGCCGCGACATGCTGTCGATCGACGGCCAAAACGTTCCTGTGCAAATCGCGTGGGTGGCAACGGCCGAGCCGCGGCCCGCGGGTCTCAACGCACTGTTCGAGCTCGAACGCATGGTGTTGCACAAGGGCAAGCACAGCGGCGCCAACAGGCTGAACATCGCCCCGGAACGGACGCAGGTTCGCAACCAGACGGCCGACGTGATCGTCGACTTCACCGGCGGCGCGCGCGATCCGAACAGCTCCGCCCGGCTGTATCTCCGTCCGCTGTTCAATGGAGTTGCAGGCGAGAACGCCGCGCTCGCCGCCATTCTGGCCGGCGACCTGCCGGTGATCGACATCGTCAACGAGGTCGACGGTTCGGTCCTCGATCGTGGCCATCCATCCGGAGAAATTGCCGCAGGCCTCAGCGGCGCACTCGAGACCGTCATGGCGCGAACCCTGACCATGGTGGCGGCGATCCTGTCGGGACGGCCGCGCATCGTGCCGCAGTTGGCGCGCCGCGCTGGAAATGGCTCGTACCGCGCGCCCCTAGGCTACGTCACGCGCGGCCTTGCCGTCTCGATCGCCAAGGAGATCTATCGCCTCTGCTGCTATGCCCCGCATTGGCATATCGGATGGCGCTTCAATGACGGCGCGGGCGTCTGGCAGACCGGAGAACTATCGGGCCCAAGCTGGAACGTTCTGGAAGATCCCGGAAACCACTTCTACGCCGATCCTTTCCCCATCACGTGGCAGGGACGAACATTCGTCTTCTTCGAGGATCTCGATCACCGTGTCGGAAAAGGCATCATCTCGGCGATCGAGTTCAGTGACAGTGGACCGGTTGGCGAGGTCGTGCCGGTGCTGGAGGAGCCCTGGCACCTCTCCTATCCATTCCTTATCGAGGACGGTGGCGAGTTGTGGATGATCCCGGAGAGCTCGACTCACGGGGACGTCGCCCTCTACAAATGCGTCCGGTTCCCGGACAAATGGGAGCGACACACGACGCTCCTTTCGGGCCTCGAGCTCGCCGACGTCACGATCACACAGCACAACGGGCTGCATTATCTGTTCGGAGCCTGGCGCGACGGAACCGGCGGCTATTCGGATTCGCTGGCGATCTACTACGCCGATCGCCTGTTGGGCCCGTGGTTGCCCCATGCCAGCAATCCAGTCCTGATCGACCGCGCAAGCACGCGGCCGGCCGGGAATTTCGTCACGCTCCATGACAGATTGTGGCGCCCGATCCAGAACTGCACCGACGGATACGGCGCGGCGCTCGCGCTGGCGGAAGTGGTCGAACTGTCGCCGACCGCCTTCAAGCAGATCGTGCGCCATTCTCTGAGGCCGGGACCGCTATGGCCCGGCAGGAAGCTCCACACCCTGAACCGCTGCGGCCGGCTCGAGGTGATCGACGGATCGCGTGTCCAACCCAAGACCCGCGCCTTCGCGAGCAGACTTCCATCGGCGATTCAGTCTCCGCGCACCAGTTCATCCACGGCCAGTTGACGCCACCGGCGTGATGCAAAGTAGAGCCGCGCTGTCGCTCGCATCGCATCCGAGTGCGCGGGCAAGGACGTGCCCGATCGTTCCCGCCTGCGACGCGGCACCGCGCCAGGCCACGATCTGGTCGGGACGTATCAAAGCGAGATCGGCATCGTAGAGATCGCGCAAGGCTGCCGGCAGCGTGACGAGCTTCAAATCCACCCCGAGGGCGCGGACGGCGTCAGCGACGCCGGAATGAGCCAACGCGGCCTCGCCAAACTGGAGCAGCGTCCATTCGAACCCGAACAGGTCATACAAGGACACGCCGTCGTCCAGCCACGCATGCGGTGCGCGGCCGCCGGGACAGGCGCTGGGAACGTAGACGTTCGCAGCATCAGGCGGCGGCTGGCTGCCATCGGAGACGATGATCGGCGAGCCGTCGTAGCGCCCGCCGAAAGTCACACCGGGGATGTTGAACTCCGCACGGGCGTGCTGCTCGAGATAGACCCCTGCAATCCTTCGCGCCTCGCTGCCCTCGTCCGTGGCGTCTTCGATCTCCGGCGCCGGCGCGAACAGACCAAGGGAATCGGCAAAGCGCCGGGCATAGTCGGTGTTGCGGAGCGCGACCGGACGTCGCTCGATTTCGTAGCTGTCGAGCAGCGTTGCCGGGCTCAGACCCCTAACGACGCTTGCGAGCTTCCAGCCGAGATTGACCGCATCCTCGATCGCGGTGTTGTAGCCGAGCCCGCCGGTCGGCGTGAACAGATGCGCCGCGTCGCCGCCGAGAAAGACCCTGCCCCGTTGCATGCCGTCCGCGACCAGCGCGTGACCGGCGGTCCAGGTCAGGAAGGACAGCACCTCGCAGTCGATCGGCCCACCGCAGGCGCGCTGGAACGCAGCCCTGGCTTCGCTGATCGTGATCGCACTCTCGTCTTCGCCCGGTCGAAGCTGCGTGTGAAATGCGAATTCGTCGCGTCCGTTCACCGAGGCCATGAAGGCGCGGCGGTCGCCGTTGAAGCAATTGTACATCCACGCCCTGGCGTGCGGGATGCTCGCATAGAAGTCTGGCGAACGGAGATAGACCGCCAGCATGCGGCCACCCATGAAATCGCGTTGCGTTCCGGTCTCGCCGCCATAGACGATCCCGAGCGATTGACGAACCATCGAGCGCGGCCCGTCGGCGCCGACGAGGAAGCCGGCGCGAACCTGAAAATGGCTGCCATCATCGAGACATTCGATTTCGCCCACGATGCCGTCATCGCTTTCGGCGTAACTGATCAGCCGGTGGCCATAGTTGAGCTTGATGCCGGCAAGCCGTTCGGCATGGCGGCGCAGCACCGCCTCGACATACTTCTGCGACACCCGGTGCGGCAGCTCCGCCGCGCTCCAGGAGCCTGACATGCCCCTGATGAGCTCGCTGGCGCGCGCCGATGACGGCAACTGAAACCGCGCCAACTCGTAAGCCGCGTAGCGCGTGAAGTACGCAACGTCGGTCGGATAATCGGCGGGCAGTCCTTCGCGCCTGATCTCATCGGCAAATCCCAGCCGCCGATAATGCTCCATCGAGCGCGCCTGCGTCGCATTGGCTTGCGGATTGAACGCGGTGCCCGCCTTTTCGTCGACCAGGATCGCGGACACGCCGCGCCGGCCGAGCTCATTGGCCAGCATCAGCCCGCAGGGTCCCCCGCCCACGATGAGCACCGAGGCTGCTAGACCTGTTTCCAAGACGCTTCTCCCTACCAGCATTATCCTGCATGGTAAGGATACCTGACAATATCGTCAAGTTACCTGACTAACTGGCATCGTCGAGCGTGTCGAACTTCGCGCCGTAGAGCGCCAGCCCCTTCAGGATCGCCTCCATCGCGGCCTTGCCGAGCTCGGCACGCATCTCCTGCTCGGCGACATCGACCGCATCGCGGAAGGCATCGAGCCATTTGTGACCGGCCCGCGTGAACATGACAATGCGCGCACGACGGTCGGTCGGGTCCGCGATGCGATCGACGAGGCCGAGCTCCGCGCATTGATCGACCAGCTCGCCCATCGCCTGCTTGCTCATCGAGGCACGGCGGGCAAGCTCTGTGAGCCTCGTCCCCTCGACGTCGAGATTGCGGGTCAGGCTGACATGCGCAATGCGCGTCTCGTCGTGTCCCCGCTCGCTCATCAATTCGAGCACGCGGCCCTCGAAGCGCCGCACGGCGTTGTTGAGCAGGCGACCGATATTGGCATGCCGCCACGCGGTGCCGGATGAGATGCCGGCTGAGATGCCGGCTGTCTTGGCTTTCACGAGATCTGCTTCCGATTCGACCGATCGAGGTTGCGCAAAGCTAACACAACAGGCGGCCTGGCGCGCTCGGACAGCTGATCAGCGTGTGTTGGCGACTCTGGCGCCACGGACGGCGTGGATCGATACGCCGCCCGTCGTTTCGTGGCTCGATCACTCCCGGCTGCGGACGGCTTACTGGGAGCGATCCGAGGTCCAGCCCTTGTACTGGGCGACATTGTCCCTGGTGACGAGCTTGGACGGCAGCAGCTCGACGGTCGAGGCCGGCTTCTGGCCATTGAGAATGCCGACACCGACCTGCACCGCCCTCCGCGCCATGAAGAACGGGTCCTGCGAAGCCGAGGCCTGGATCTGCGGCGATTGCGGATCTTTCAGCGCCGCTTCGATATCGGGCGCGCCGTCGACCGCAGTGATGACGATGCCGCTGCGGTTCTGCTGGCGAGCCGCAAGATCGGTGCCGATCGCCTGCGGATCGTTGATGGCGAAGATGGCGTCGATCTTCGGGAAGCGGGTCAGATAACCCTGCGCGACGGTGAGGCCGCCCTCGCGCGAGCCTTTGCCGTCCTGGTCGTTGGACAACACCTTGATGCCGGAATTCTTCGAGAACACGTTCTTGCAGCCGACGACACGATCGATCACGGCGGAGACTTGCGGCCCGTTCTCGATGATGACGTCGCCCTTGCCGCCCAGTTTGTCGACGATGTACTGGCACGAGATCTCGCCGGCCTGGACATTGTTCGTGGTCACCGTCGCATCGGCGCCTTCGGCCGCGGTATCGACCGCAACGACGACGATGCCTGCGGCTTGCGCCTTCTTGATCGCCGGCCCGATCGCCTTGGGATCGCCGGGGTTCAACAGGATCAGATCGACACCGGCGGCGATGAAATTGTCGATCTGGGTCACCTGCTTACCGAGATCGTATTCGAAGCCGACCGTCGTGATCTTCACATTGGGATTGGCCTTCTTCGCCTCGAACTCGGCGCCCTTCGACAGCGCGACGAAGAACGGGTTGCCCATCGACCCCAGCGAGACGCCGATCGACTTGAGCTCCTTGGCCGAGGACGGCACGGTGCTAAGAACAAGCGCCGTCGCGGCGCCGGCGAGCATGATCGTCTTCAACATGGACTTCCTCCCTGGTCTGTCTTCGTCCCCGGCACGGCAGACCAGTTGCCGCAGCGGAATCCCGTATCACGCCATGCGCGCCGAACATTAAGTTCTGGCGGAGCCTTCACGTTCTGGCGGAGCCTTGCAGCCGGTAGCGATCGAGCGCTACGGCGCCGATGATCACAAGGCCCTTGATCACATATTGCCAGATGTCGGAGACGCCGACGAGGATCAGACCGTTCGACAGGACGGCGATGATCAGCGCACCGACCAGCGTGCCCCAAATCGAGCCGATGCCGCCGACGAACGAGGTGCCGCCGAGTATCACGGCGGTGATCGCATCGAGCTCGTAGGACTGACCGAGCTGCAGGCCGTTGGCCGCATAGAGCCGCGCCGCCTGCATGGCGCCGCCGAGCCCGGCGAAAAGCCCGGAGATGCCGTAGACGAAGATCAGGACGGCCCAAACCTTGATGCCGGCAAGCCGCGCCGCGCTCTCATTGCCGCCCACCGCATAGATGTGCACGCCAAGTACGGTCCGGCGCAGCACCAGCCACGAGACCAGGATGACGAGCAAGGCAATCACCGAGAGCCACGGGATCGACGCGACGCCGGGGATGAGCGTGAGCGAGCCGTTGCCGATGAAGGCATAGGGAATGGATGGATTGAACACGGTGGTGTCGGCGCCGAGCAGCCGCGCCAGGCCGCGCACGGCGGTGAGAGAGCCGAGCGTGACGATGAACGGCGGCAGGCGGAGCAGCGCAATCAGCGCGCCGTTGACGATACCGAAGCCAAGGCCGGTGAGCACCGCGGCCGGCAGCCACAGCATTCCGAGCTCCGGCAGCTTGGAAAGCGTCAACCCGGCCATCGCGGAGGCCGCCAGGATCGAGCCGACCGAGAGGTCGATGCCGCCGGTGAGGATGACGAAGGTCATGCCTGCGGCGAGCACGGTGTTCACTGCGGCCTGCTGCAGCACGATGCCGAGATTTTGTCCGGTGAAGAAGCGTCCCTCGGACAGGAAATGGAAGCCGATGCAGAGAATCAGCAGCACCGGCAGCATGCCGAGTGCGCTGATCAGCAGCCTCACCCGCTGGCGCTTTGTCTCGGCGGCAGCGCCGTTGGCCGTCGTGGTCGCGGCGGGCTGGGCCTGCGAAGCGCCATTGTCAGGCATCGAGATGCTCCATCCCCGTGGCAAGCGCCATGATGTCTTCTTGTGTCAGTGGCGAATTGGGGCCGCGCGTCACCTCGCCGGCGATGCGTCCGGCACGCATGACGACAACCCGGTCGCAGATGCCGATGATTTCAGGCAGATCGGACGAGATGACGAGGATGGCGGTGCCGGCCTTGGCCAGATTGTCGATGATCGAATAGATCTCCGACTTGGCGCCGACATCGACGCCACGCGTCGGCTCGTCGAGAATCAGCACCTTTGGTGCAATCGCGAGAAGCCGCGACAGCAGCAGCTTCTGCTGATTGCCGCCAGAGAGCCCGCCTGCGGGGACGCCGACATTGGCGGCTCGGATGCTGAGCCCCGCGAAGGCCCTGTCGGCGCGCTCGCGCGCCTTGTCGCGATCCAGGAACCAGCCGAGCTTCGCATCGCGCGCGAGCACCGCGAGGTTGATGTTGTCCAGACATGACATGTCCAGGAACAGGCCGAGCGCCTTGCGGTCCTCGGTCAGATAGGCGATCCCGGCCTCGAGCGCCTCGCCCGGCGTGCGGATCTCGACCGGCCGTCCCTCCAGCTCAAGCCGGCCGGAGGTTTTGGGCAACGCGCCGATCATGAGATGCGCAAGCTCGGTGCGGCCGGCGCCAATCAGACCGGCGAGACCAACCACCTCGCCCGCATGCACGGTGAGCGAGCAACCCTTGACGCGCTGACCATCGGCCATATCGATTGCTGCGAGCACGGGATGCCCCCGCCCCGCCTCCGGATCGTGGTCCTTCTTGTAGAACGATGAGACGTCGCGCCCGACCATCAGCCGCACGATGGTGTCGGCGCGAATGTCCTGCTTGTCGAGCGAGCCGACCAGCCTGCCGTCGCGCAGCACGGTGACGCGGTCGCCGAGCGCGTAGACCTCGTCCATGCGATGCGAGATGTAGATGATGGCAAACCCCTCGGCGCGAAGCTGGCGGATCAGCGCGAACAGCCGCGCGCTCTCGCCGGCCGACAGCGCCGTGGTCGGCTCGTCCATGATCAGGATCTTTGACCTCGCGTGCAGCGCACGCGCGATCTCGACCAGTTGCCGCTGGCCCATGGAAAGATGCGCCACCAGCGTCGATGGCAGGAAGTCTGCGCCCAGCCGTTTCAGGATGGGGCCGACGCCCTCGCGCATCTCGCCGCGCGCCAGCATTCCCGAACGCGAGATCTCGCGTCCCAGATAAATATTCTCGGCGACACTGAGATTGGGGGCGAGCGACAGCTCCTGATAGATGATGGAGATGCCTGCGTTGCGGCCGCCGAGTGGACCTTCAATCCGCACCGGGTGTCCTTCGATGCGGATCTCGCCGCCGGGATCAGGCCTGTAGGCACCGGACAGGATCTTCATCAGCGTCGACTTGCCGGCGCCGTTCTCGCCCATCAAGGCATGCACTTCGCCGGCATGGACCGTGAGATCGACGGCACGCAGCGCCTTGATGCCGAAGAAGGATTTCGAGACCCCGCGCATCTCGAGGATCGGATCGTTCATCGTGCCTCCCGGCGCACAATGCGTTTCCCACCCGCGTCTCGATCGTTCTGTCAGCGCGGTTCACGCATTAAACAAAAGCCCGCAGGCCAGAGCAATACCGAACACGCGAGAATGCAACGTCGAGGCGACGCTAGTGGCGCGGCCGATACAGTTCGCGCCACGCGGGAAGCCGCTCGGCATAAGCATCCGTCAGCCCGGCGTCAGGTTCGAACGTCTCGATGCGCTGCGGCGGTGTGCATACGACATCGATTGCCTCACCGGTGACAGCAAGCCGCCCCAATCTCGCCGCACCGAACGCCGCGCCGGTCTCACCTACGGCGAAGCGATGGACTGGAACATTCAGCACGTTTGCCAGCACCGAGAGCCAGAACGGGGATCGCGATCCACCGCCAATGACATCGGCTTCCGCGATCGCAATGCCGGCACTCGCGAGTGCGTCGCGGCAATCGGCTAGCGCGAAAGCAACGCCTTCGAGCACCGCCTGCACGATCGTCTCGCGATCGGTGCCATGGCTCAACCCATCGAGCATGCCGCGCACGACGGGATCGTCGTGCGGCGTCCGTTCACCCGCGAGATAAGGCAGGAAGCTCACCGGCGACGGCGCCTGCGGGCGCGACCCGAGCGGCGCCAGCAACTCGGCCTCGGTGACGCCGAACAAGCGAGCGATCCAGGCGAGGCAGGAGGCGGCCGAGAGGATCGCGCCGGCCTGAATCCACATGCCGGGAATGGCGTGGCAGAACGTGTGTACGATGCGATCAGGGTTTGCGGCAATCCTGTCGGTCGGTGCCAGCAGGGCACCCGAAGTTCCCAGCGACACGAAGGCGGTTCCCGGCCGGATCGCACCGATGCCGACGGCCCCTGCCGGATTGTCCCCCGCGCCGCCCGCAATGATCGGCTGCCCCGTCATGCCCCAACGCCGGG
>NZ_JALBGZ010001009.1:0-1718 GCF_023006515.1 Bradyrhizobium sp. PRIMUS42 | reverse complement strand
ATCAGGGCGCAGCCGGATTCGCGGCAGCCCTCCGCGACGCCCGCCACGATCGCGGCCGTCGCCTCCGGGTCGAGCTTGCCGCAGGCGAAATAGTCGAGAAAAAACAGCGGCTCGGCGCCCTGCACCACGAGGTCGTTGACGCTCATGGCGACGAGGTCGATGCCGATCCCGCCATGCAGCCCGGTCTCGATGGCGATCTTGACCTTGGTGCCGACACCGTCGGTCGCGGCCACTAGGACGGGGTCCTTGAATCCGGCCGCCTTGAGGTCGAACAGGCCGCCGAATCCGCCGATCTCGGCGTCGGCGCCGGGCCGTGCGGTGGCGCGCACCATCGGCTTGATCAGGTCGACCAGGCGGTTGCCCGTATCGATATCGACGCCTGAATCGGCGTAAGTGAGGCCGTTTTTGCGGTCGGTCATGCCCGATTTCCAGTGGGTTTGCGGCTGGTTACGTCGAATTCCGGGGACGCGCAATGGCTCGCATGGCGCCCCTCCGTATACTATGTAGAGATATCAACCGGTTCAGCCTCCAAAGGGCCGAATTCGAGGTCAGGCCGGGTGCCGGGAAGCGCTTTCGTGAGTATTCCGAACATCATTACCCTGGGTCGCATCATGCTGGTCCCGATCATCGTCTGGGCCATCGTGTCGAGCCAAATGGAAGTGGCGTTCGCCGTCTTCCTCATCGCCGGTATCAGCGATGCCGTGGACGGCTTCCTGGCCAAGCGCTTCAACATGACGAGCGAGCTCGGCGCCCTGCTCGATCCGCTCGCGGACAAGGCGCTGCTGGTCTCGATCTACATGGCGCTGGGTATCTGGGGCGCGATTCCGCGCTGGATCGTGATCCTGGTGGTGTCGCGCGACATCATGATCGTCGCCGCGGTGATCGTATCCTGGCTGTTCGACCGGCCCGTCGAGATGAAGCCGTCGAAGGTGTCCAAGCTCAACACCGTTGCACAAGTGTCGTTCGCCGCCCTGGTGCTGGCGGCGCTTGCCTTCGGCTTCAAGCCGGCTCCTTATGATATCATCCTGATGGGTCTCGTCACGGTCTTCACGCTCTCCTCCGTGTCGCTCTATCTGGTCGAGTGGCTGCGGCACATGAGCACGATCGAGGCCAAATGAGAGAGGATGCGGCCCCGCAAAAGGCCAACTCCCGCTCGATACGTCTGATCTCTTCAAGTGACGCCGGCCCGCCGGCATGGAGCAAAGCAAGCGTGGCAGGCCGCGTCCATCCCCGACAATTGGCGTTTTCGCTTCCGCATGCGGAGAGCCTCAGCCGGGACAACTTTCTTGAAGGCCCCGCCAACGCGGCCGGTCTCGGCCTGATCGACAGCTGGCCGGAATGGCCGAACCGGATCATGTGGCTGGCCGGCCCGGAGGGAAGCGGCAAGAGCCATCTCGCCGCGATCTGGGCCGAGGTATCAGGTGCCCGCTCAACCTCGGCCAACGCACTGACTGCCACAGCCGTTCCGGGCGCGCTCGCCACCGGCGCGCTGGTCGTCGAGGATCTCAAGGCTGGGGAATTCGACGAACGCGCCCTCTTCCACCTGATGAATCTCGCCCGCGAGGACGGCGCCTACGTTCTCTTCACCGGACGTGAGGTGCCGGCTTCGCTGGAGATCGAGCTCCGCGACCTGCGCTCGCGTTTGCGCGCCGTGCCCGCGGTCGCGTTGCTGCCGCCCGACGACCAGCTCTTCCGCGGCCTGATCGTCAAATTCTGCG
>NZ_JALBGZ010001008.1:0-1736 GCF_023006515.1 Bradyrhizobium sp. PRIMUS42 | reverse complement strand
CAGACCAGCACGCGCGGCACGCCGGCAGCGCGCGCCAGCTTGGCGTGCTCGTGCAGATGCAGGGCCTCGCCATGGACGGGGATCAGGAGCTGCGGCCTGGTCCAGGCGATCAGGTCGCGCAATTCGTCGCGACGGGGATGACCGGAGACGTGGACCAGAGCGTCGCGGTCGGTGATGATCTCGACGCCCTGCAGGACCAGATTGTTGACGATCGAGCCGACCGCCTTCTCGTTGCCCGGGATGGTGCGCGAGGAGAAGATGACGCTGTCGCCGCGGTTGAGCGTGATCTCGGGATGGTCGTCATTGGCGATGCGCGCCAGCGCGGCGCGCGGCTCGCCCTGGCTGCCGGTGCAGAGCGCCAGCACCTTGTCCTGTGGCAGGTGGCCGTAGATGTCGGGCGAACGGAAATTCTGCACGCCGTCGAGATAGCCGGTCTCGCGCGCGACCTGAACCACGCGCTCCATGGCGCGGCCGACCACGACGACTTCACGGTCGGAAGCTTTCGCAGCGGCGGCCACCGCCTTGATGCGGGCGACGTTGGAGGCGAAGGTCGTCACCGCGACGCGGCCCTTGGCTGATTTCACGAGGTCGATGATGGTCCGGGCGACCTCGGCTTCCGAGGGCGAGCGGCCGTCGCGCACCGCGTTGGTGGAATCGCCGATCAGGGCGAGCAGGCCCTCATCGCCCAGCTCGCGCAGCCGCTTCTCGTCGGTGGGACGTCCCAGGGTCGGGGTTGGGTCGATCTTCCAGTCGCCGGTGTGCAGCACCGTGCCGGCCGACGTGTGGATCGCCAGCGCGTGCGCCTCGGGAATCGAATGCGCGACCGGGATGAATTCGACGTTGAACGGGCCGACATCGACGCGCCCGCCCGACGGTACCACCGTCACCGGGATCTTCGGCGCGTTGCGCTCGGCGGCGCATTTGGCCTCGAACAACGCGGCGCTGAACTGCGTCGCATAGATCGGGCATTTCAGCTTCGGCCAGAGATCGATGATGGCGCCGAAATGGTCCTCATGGGCGTGGGTCAGCACCAGGCCCATCAGGTTCTTGCGTTCCTTCTCCAGGAAGCTGATGTCGGGCATGATCAGGTCGATACCCGGCAGATGCTCCTCGTCGCCGAAGGAAACGCCGAGATCGACCGCGAGCCAGGCGCGCTGCTGGCGGTTACCGAGGCCGTAGATCGACAGGTTCATGCCGATCTCGCCCACGCCGCCGAGCGGCGCAAATACCAGTTCCTCGGGCTTCGCCATCACGCAGCTCCCACGGAGGCGACCCGGCCGAAGAACACCTCGCCCGCGGCCACCGGCACAAGGCGGCCCTCCGCGGTGCGGACGATCAGGCAGCCGGTGTCGTCGATGGTGTCAAAAATGCCTTCCAGCGTCGTCGTTCCCGTGTGGATCGCGACCTTCTCGCCGAGACCGGCGGCGCGCTCCAGCCACAGCTTGCGGATCTCGGCAAAGCCGCGGCCATTGTCCCAGATGCCTCGGAACTCGACCCAGGCGTCGGAGAGCGCCGAGAACAGCTCTTCCGCGCTGATCTGGACGCCAAGCGCGGCCAGCGACACTGCGGGCGTCGGCGTGCCCTCGGGTGCAGCGACGACGTTGGTGCCGATGCCTGCCACCACAGACGAATGGCTTCAACGCAGGTTGGACGGTGGTCAAGAGGCCCAACCCCTCGCGGAATGATCCGCTACTCAAAGCCGCGAGAAGATCTTCGTCGGCTTTGCTTCGAACATT
>NZ_JALBGZ010001007.1:0-1746 GCF_023006515.1 Bradyrhizobium sp. PRIMUS42 | reverse complement strand
GGCCTCCAGCGCCAGTGCCCAGATGCGGCGCTGCGTCGTCAGCGTGGTCTCGCCCGGCGCTTCGAACAGCAGCGCGGTCGTCCCCAGCAGGCTGAGTTGCGGCAGGTTCGTCGTCATGCCTCGCCGCTCCAGCGCAATTGCTGCTCGAGATGGTGAATGCTGACGCCGCCACGGATGAACGCGGCATCCCTGACGAGGCGCCGGTGCAGCGGCAGGTTGGTCGCGATCCCCTCCACGCGCATTTCGTCGAGGGCGATGCGCAGCCGGTCCAGCGCCTCGTCGCGCGTCGTGCCGTGCACGACGAGCTTGCCGATCAGCGAGTCGTAATATGGCGGCACGCGATATCCGCTGCTGGCGTGGCTATCGATGCGCACGCCGGGGCCGCCGGGGAGCTCCCAGGCGGTGATCACGCCGGGGGACGGCACGAACGTATCGGGATCTTCGGCGTTGATCCGGCATTCGAAGGCATGACCGTGGCAAGCGATGTCGCCCTGCGCGAACGGCAGCGCCTCGCCCTGAGCAACGCGAATCTGCGCCTCGACGATGTCGATTCCTGCGGTCATCTCGGTGACGGGGTGCTCGACCTGCAGGCGCGTATTCATCTCGATGAAGTAGAACGCGCCATCCTCGACGAGGAACTCGAACGTGCCGACGCCGCGGTATCCGAGCTGCCGGCAGGCTTCGGCGCAGCGCTCGCCGATCTGCGCCAGCACGTCCCGGTCCAGTCCCGGTGCCGGCGCCTCCTCCAGCACCTTCTGGTGTCGTCGCTGCAGCGAGCAATCGCGGCTGCCCAGCCAGACGGCATTGCCATGGGTATCCGCAATCACCTGGATCTCGACATGTCGCGGCCGGTGCAGGAATTTCTCGATGTAGATCTCGCTGTTGGCGAAGCCGCGCCGCGCCTCCTCCCGCGTCACGGCGATCGCATCAGTGAGGCCAGTCTCGCTCTCCACCATCCGCATGCCGCGGCCGCCGCCGCCGCCCGCCGCTTTCAGGATCACGGGGTAGCCGATCTGCCGCGCGATTGAGCGCGTGAGATCGAGGTCGTCGCCGAGCGCCGCATCCGGACCGGGTACGCAGGGAACGCCGGCGGCCCGCATCGCCCGCTTGGCAGCAACCTTGTCGCCCATGACGCGCATTACCGCGGCGGTCGGGCCGATGAAGGTCAGGCCGGCGGCTTCGACCTGCTCGGCGAAACCAGGGTTCTCGGACAGGAACCCGTAGCCGGGATGGATCGCCTCGGCTCCGCTGACCTCGGCGGCGAACAGCAGCGCCATCTGGTTGAGATAGCTCTGCGCCGCCGCGGCCGGCCCAATGCAGATGGCCTCATCGGCATGATGCACGTACGGCGCTTCGCGATCGGCCTCCGAGTGGACGACGATGGTGCGCAGCCCGAGCCGCCGACAAGCGCGCTGGATGCGCAGCGCAATCTCGCCTCGGTTGGCTATGAGGACCGAGCCGAACATGTGCCTACCTGATCCGCATCAGTTCTTGCCCGGCCTCGACCTCCTGCCCGGTGGAGACGAGAATTGCGGCCACGGCGCCGTCCCGATCGGCGCGAACCTCGTGAAACATCTTCATCGCTTCGATGACGCACAATGTCGTGCCGGCGGTGATCGCCTGGCCCACCGTGACGAAGGGCGGCGCGTCGGGATCGGGCTGCAGATAGGCGACGCCAAAGAGCGGCGCGACGACGCCATCCGCTGTGTCGCTGACCGGTACGCGTTGCGCAGGCTCGGGGCGGCT
>NZ_JALBGZ010001006.1:0-1748 GCF_023006515.1 Bradyrhizobium sp. PRIMUS42 | reverse complement strand
CGCCCGTCGGTGGCGCTGGTGCGTTCAGCGCGGCTCCGCCGACGCAAGCCGGCCCCGGCGAGGATTGCATGAAGGCGTTCATGCCCCTGCGCGAAGAAGCCGAGAAGCGCGGTAAGTTGATCAAGGCCGCCAGCGACCGTCATGCGCCGCCCGACGAGGCCTGCAAGCTGATCCGCAGTTTCAGCCAGGCAGAGGGGAAGATGCTCAAGTACATCGAGGCCAATGCCGCGAAGTGCGGAATTCCCCCGCAGGTCGGCGGGCAGATGAAGGAAGGCCACAAGAACACCGAGGCCATGCAAGCGAAGGTTTGCAACGTCGCGCAGCAAATGCAGCAACAGCAGGCGCGGCCGGCCGGCCCATCGCTGAGCGAGGTGCTGGGTTCGGGCTCCGCGCCTGAGGCCAATGCCGGCAAGAAGGGCGGCAGCACCTTCGACACGCTCAACGGCAACGTCCTGACCCGATGAGCGATACATCCGCCCGCGTTGCCGATTCCACCGGCAACTGGGTCGATACGCTGGCGCCGCCATGGGCGCGGCCCTACCTCCGCTTGTCCCGCTTCGACCGTCCGATCGGCTCCTGGCTGCTGTTGATGCCGTGCTGGTGGTCGGCGGCGCTCGCGAGCGGCATGGCGCATGACGTCCGCGGCCTGCCGCTCACCATCGTGCTGTTCTTCGTCGGCGCTTTCGTGATGCGCGGAGCCGGCTGCACCTGGAACGACATCACCGACCGCGACCTCGACGACAAGGTCGAGCGTACGCGCTCGCGGCCGCTGCCGTCCGGCCAGGTGACCACGAAGCAGGCGCTGGTCTTCATGATCGCACAGGCACTGATCGGCCTCGTGGTGCTGCTGCAGTTCAACCGCTTCGCGATTGCGACCGGCATCGCCTCGCTTTTGATCGTCGCGATCTACCCCTTCATGAAGCGCATTACCTGGTGGCCGCAGATCGTGCTCGGGCTTGCCTTCTCCTGGGGTGCCCTGATGGGATTTGCCGTCACCTTCGGGCGTATCGACGTCACCGCGCTGGTGCTCTATGCCGGCGCGATCTCCTGGGTGATCGGCTATGACACGATCTACGCGCATCAGGACGCCGAGGACGACGCGCTGATCGGCATCAAGTCCACCGCGCGCCTGTTCGGTGCGCATACGCACCAGGCGCTGGTCCTGTTCTACGGGCTTTCAGTGATGCTGATCGGCGTCGCACTGGCCTCAGGCGATGTGCGCTGGCCGGCCTGGCTCGGGCTGATCGCTTTCGCCGCGCACCTTGCCTTGCAGATCGTGCGACTCAGGATCGACGATCCCGAGCTTTGCCTGCGCCTGTTCAAGTCGAATCGCGATCCAGGCTTGCTGCTGTTTGCGGGATTATTGGTGGACGCGGTGATACGGGCGGCCTGACGTGAGTAGGTCTCGTAGGGTGGGCAAAGGCGCCCTTGCGCCGTGCCCACGATCTCTCGATGATTGACAAAAGGTGGGCACGCTTTCGCTTTGCCCACCCTACTGCACCTTCAATTCCTCGCGATGATCTCGCGTTCTTCGCGATGAATCGGCAGCTCGCGCGTCATTGCAACACGGCGGCGCATCAGGAATTTCGGACGGCGGGCGCGGATCGCATTGGCGCGCGCAGCAGCAGTGTGAACCAGCAATCCCGGCTCCGATCGGAATGGCCGACGACATCGCATTCGCGCCTGATGGCACCATGGCCTGGACCGGTTTCCTCGCCGGCGATCTCTATTCGCGCAAGGGCGACGGC
>NZ_JALBGZ010001005.1:0-1753 GCF_023006515.1 Bradyrhizobium sp. PRIMUS42 | reverse complement strand
GCCATGGGTCGGCGATCTCGCCGAGTTGGATGCGTGCGACGCACTGCTTGCCGCCGCGGACGCAGCGTTGGGCGAGATCACGCATTTGGTCCACAGCGCATCGCCGCCGCGGCGGGAGGCCGATCATGCGCTCGCGGTCGATCGCAGGGTCTGGCAGCAGATGCATGCCGTCAATCTCGATGCCGGCTTTC
Organism: Bradyrhizobium sp. PRIMUS42; assembly: GCF_023006515.1. Lineage (NCBI taxonomy): Bacteria > Pseudomonadati > Pseudomonadota > Alphaproteobacteria > Hyphomicrobiales > Nitrobacteraceae > Bradyrhizobium > Bradyrhizobium sp. PRIMUS42. The sequence continues at coordinate 1,562 of NZ_JALBGZ010001005.1, read as the reverse complement.
ACCTGGCGCGCGAGCTCGCAAAGCGGCTGATCGCAGCGAAGCGGCCGGGCTCGTTCCTGTTTCTCACCTCGCTGCATGCGGGCACGCCGCGCAACCTGCCGCACTATTCTACGGCGAAGGCGGGGATGGCGATGCTGGTGAAGGAGCTGGCCAAAACGTTTGGCCGCTATGGCATCCGCGTCAACGCGCTGGTGCCCGGCGCGATCGCGGCCGGCGGGTTCGTTGCGGATCCTGCGCTGGCGCGACACATTCCGCTCGGGCGTCTCGGCGAGGCCAACGACCTCGCACCGATGGCGCTCACGGTGCTGTCGAACAAGCTCTCCGGTTACGTCACCGGTGCGGCCTTCGTCGTCGACGGTGGATTGTCGCTGACGAACTGGTTCGAGCCGCCGTCCTTTGATGAATAGTCAGCGTCGCCAGGCCGGCACCGGATCGAGCGGTGTCCGATAGAGCTCGTTGTCGTCGCGATCGGTGACGCGCACCGCGCAGCCTTTCTGTTGCAGCTCCGGCTTGACCTGCGACAGCTCGGTCGCCAGTTGATCGGCGCGATCGGAGGCGACCTCGATATCTTCGAGAATGATTCCGCCCTGGTTCCTGAACTCTTCACCAACCACAAGATCGAAAGAGTAGTAAGGCATCCGAATTCCCCGATGTGAGGAGCTGAGCTTCGGTGGAAGTCTCAGCGCATGTCAGATGGTACCACTGAGTCGATACCTGGCGCATGAACGGCCGCGCAATCTCTGTGCTTATGGCGCAGAAATGATGTGCAGCATGTGGGAGCATTAACATTTAATTAAATATGTCGGCATGATCATGAGGGCATGGAATTGCAGCAGAACCGGGCTCCGGGAACCGGCAGCTGCAAGAGAAGGCCGCCGGCATAGATCCCGACGGCCTTTTCTCTTGAGCGCAAGATGACCCGCGCGCCGCTTTCCGTAATTGCCCGGACTCAACGTGTGGCATCGACTCGGACAGCGTACGCGACGTCGTAGCAGCGCACCGCGTTGTTGCGAGTCCGGTGCTAGCGCAACGGCATCGGCGGACGCACGATTGGTCCGTCGTCATCGGCAACGGCTTGAGTCGTGGTGACAGGTGCGGCCTGTGGCGGCGGCATCGCGGCAGCCTGCGAGGGCGGCGGCGGAGGTGCGAGCGGCGCAGGCGAATAAGCCGGCATGTAAGTGTGCGACACGGCCGGTTTCGGTTTGCGAACCGGGGCCGGTGACGGAGCGCGTGGCGGGACCGCAGCAGTGCGTGCGCGCGGATCGACAGGCTTGACCTCAGCTGTTGGCTTCGGCGCGGGCGGCTTCGCCATCTCGCGCGCCATCTGCTCCTGTCCGGCCTTCAACTCGGCGATGTTGGCCTTGAGTTGCTCGATCTGCTGTGTCATCGCGGCGAGGTCGCGCGTCATCGATTGCACCGACTGTACGGCATCGGACGACGGTGTTGCCGCAGGCGCGGCGGCTGCAACCTGGGTCGCAGGCGGCGCTACAGGTTGATCGGCCGTTTGATCGACCGCTGCTTGTACCGCAGGCGGGGCAGCTTGCTCCACGGGCGCTGCGGCC
>NZ_JALBGZ010001004.1:0-1757 GCF_023006515.1 Bradyrhizobium sp. PRIMUS42 | reverse complement strand
CACGGCGCCGCGCGTCAGTGTGCACCACGATTTTGGCCGGGACGGCGTCAGTCAGGCCCAAATCGTTCGCCGCGGTCATGCCATCGACAAGCATCCGGGTTTGGTCGCGTCCGGCTTGCCGACGCGCAAGTTCTCTTCGATCGAGCGGTTGAACAGCAGCGCCTCCTGGAACACGACGCCGATGTTCCGCCGCAGCGACGTCAGCGTCACGCCGCGCACGTCCATGCCGTCGATCCTAATGAAGCCGGATTGCGGATCGAAGGCGCGATGCAGCAGCGCGATCGCGGTCGATTTGCCGGCGCCGGTCGGGCCGACCAGCGCGATGGTTTGGCCGGGCAGCGCGGTGAAGGTGAGGTCCTCGATCGCCGGCCGCTTGCCGTCATAGGAGAAGGTGACGTCGTTGAACTCGACGAGGCCGGACAGCCTGCCGGCATCGATCGCGTCGGGCCGGTCGTGCACCGCGGGCACGGCATCGAGCACGCCAAAGAACTCGCGCAGGCGCGGCGCTTCCATGAACACGTTGTTGATGAAGCTTACGACCTGCTCGAGCTTCTGGATCAGCAGCGTCGCAAAGCTCACGAACATCACGATCTCGCCGACCGAGGTGAGCCCCTGGTCGTGCAGCGCGATACCGAACGTGAAGATCGCCAGCACCGTGATGGTGGTGGAGGCGCGCGTGATGACGGTGACGAGCGCCCACCACGACAGCACCGGCATCTGGGCTTCGAGCAATTGATCGGCGACGGAGCGCAGTCCCTTCACCTCGGATTCGACACGGACAAAGCTCTGCACCAGCGCGACATTGCCAAGTGCATCGGAGGCGCGGGCGGACAGCTCGCTGTAGTGTTCCTCGACCGCCATCTGCATGCCGAAGGTCTTGCGCACCACGAAGGTGGTCAGCGCGGTGAAGACGATGCAGAGCACGAACAGGAGGATCGCGAGCCGCCAGTTCAGGTAGAGCGACAGCGGCAGCAGCACCACGACCGAGAGGATCGCCGCAAAATGCTCGCGGAAGAAGCCGAGCCACAGCCGCCACAGGGCGTCAGTGCCGTTGAGCATCACCTTCATCAGCCGACCCGAATGGGTGCCGGAGTGGAAGGTCAGCGGCAGTTGCAGGATGTGCTCAAAATAGTCGGTCAGCACCGCCTGGCGCTGGCGGTGCGAGAGCCGGTCGGCCTGCAAAGCCACGAGCGCGCTGCACAGGATGGTGAAGATTCCGAATGCGACCCAGGCCGCCAGGAACGGCCAGGCCGAGTTCGAACCGGCCACCGTCTTGCCGGAGAGCACGTCGACGATCCGGCCGAACAGCACCGGCTCGGCAAATTGCGAGCCCGCCAGCAGGAGATTGACGACCGCGAGCAGCCAGCCCAGCCGCGCCTCCTTGCCGAGCAACTCGAGAACGCGGGTGTAGAGGCGGAGGATGGACATGCGGGGACGAACTCGATCGGACGACGGAGCCCGTATTCTAAGCAGGGATCGCCTGCGAGATATAGCGGAAGCTGTCAGTTTTGCTCAATTGATCAGCCGCGCCGCGACCGGCGGCAGGAACCGGTCGTCGAAGATATCGCCTGCGCTAGGCCGTTTCCGGAATTTGAAGTCCTGCGCGATCTGGTCGATCGAGCGCTCCAGGCGCGGCGGTTCGATGCCGCCGAGACCGTTGCGCTTGACCTCGTCGGTCAGGATGTTGTCGACGAGGACGGTGCGCAGGCGCTCCAGCTCCAGGTCGCGCTCGCCGTCGTCGATGCGGCTCGCGGCCT
>NZ_JALBGZ010001003.1:0-1757 GCF_023006515.1 Bradyrhizobium sp. PRIMUS42 | reverse complement strand
AGGCCCTTGCATCCTTGCCGTCCAGCGCAATGGCGCGGTCGATGTCTCGCAGGGCCTGGGTGAGGCCACCCGAGCTCCGCGCATTGGCGTCAGCACGGACCAGCAGCGCCGAGGCGCGGTCGGAAGCGGGATTTGCGGCCTGGTCGATGATGGTGCTGCAGGCCGGAATCAGCTCCACTGGAGCGGCCTCGCTCCCCATCACGCAATCGGTGGCGGCAGAGGCCGGAGCGGCGAGAACGAAGCTCATTGCCGCGCTGAACAGAAAGATTCGCAGCGAACTTTTGGCAAACGAAGACGTTTGCGCGGAAGGATGCGTGCCGCACATGGCAGAGAGCTCCGTGACGTCGGGTTCTCACCATTGTCGCGGCCGGCAAGGGATGGGTTCAATTCGGGCCAGTCCACACCGTCATGGCCGTACTTGACCCGGCCATCCACGTCTAACCTAGGGCGGAAAGAAACTGGATGCTCGGGACAAGCCCGAGCATGACGAGCGCTTTTGGAGCAAAGCCCTCAATACCCATCTACCCCGTTGATCCGCTGCAGGCGCTCCTGCATCGCCTTCTTCAGATCATATCCCGGCCGGCCGTACTCCGCATTGCGGCGGGCAATGAACTCATTCTGCTCACGCTGGAGGTTCTTCGCTTCCGCCGGATTGCGCGCCTCCCGGATCGCGCGCGCGTTCGACCCAAAAATCTCGCGATCAAGATCGGCGAGCTCGCGATTGCCGCAGATCGCCTTCTCCACAGCCCGGGCCGCACGCTTGCAATTGAAGCTGGGCTTGCCGGCGACGGCCATCTGCGCGCCGATCCGCTCGATCTCGCGCGCCATTGCCTTGTGATTGGCCTTCGCCTTCTCGTGGCTCGGGTCGATCTTCAGCGCCGCGCCGAAATCCTGCACCGCCTTGGGCTTGTCGCCCTTCTTGAGCCAGAGCTCGCCGCGCGCATTGAAGACGTCGGCAAGCGTGGGATCGAGCAAAAGCGCGCGGCTGTCATCGGCAATGGCACGGTCGATCTGGTCGTGCCGCGCATAGAGCGCCGCACGCGCGATCAGCGCCTTGATCAGGTCCGCCTTCACCGTCTTCTCATTGTCGATCACGGCGGCGCAGGCCGTGGCGGCCTTGTCCATGTCGTCGGCCGCGGTCGCCGCGAGGCATGACGCGACATCGAGCCGGATCACCGCAGCCGGCTCGCCACCGGTCGCAGCCTGAGCGGCGGCGAGCGAGAGCGCGCAAAGCAATACGGCACCTGACGATTGAATGAGTTTTTGAAAACGCATGCTCGCTGCAGTCGGAAATCTTGCTTTCGGACCTGACTTAACTCTTGCCTTGGTTCTTGCCTCGGGGCCGTACTATCCATCATACGGCCGGATTGGTGCTAGCTTGTGGCGCCGCTCATATCGGCCTCGGGGATCATCGTGTCGACATTCGAATGGATCATCACGCTTCTGCTCGGCGCCGTTGCCTTATCGGCGCTGGCGCGGCGGATCAAGGTCCCCTACCCGACCTTTCTCGCCATCGGCGGCGCACTGATTGCCTTCGTGCCATCCAGCCCGTCCTGGGCGCTGGAGCCGGACCTGGCATTGGCGCTTTTTGTCGCACCGGTGCTGCTCGACGCCGCCTTCGACACCTCGCTGCGCGATCTGCGCAACAATTGGGTTCCCGTCTCGACCCTGGTCGTCGCCGCGGTCGGCCTCACCACAGCCGGCGTCGCCTTCGTCGCGCACCGGTTGATGCCCGACATGCCTTGGGCCGCCGCGGT
>NZ_JALBGZ010001002.1:0-1757 GCF_023006515.1 Bradyrhizobium sp. PRIMUS42 | reverse complement strand
AGGGATTCGGTGGCCAAGGATTCGGAGGCCAGGCATTCGGAGGGCGCCGCGGTGCGCCCGGCCCCACCATGCTACCTTCAGGCCCCTACCAGGCGGCGAGCCCCCAGCTGGCGGCCAGCCCGATCATGAAGGGCCAGCGCAGCGCCATCTCCCGCCGGGAGGCCCTGATCCTGCAAAGCCTGATCAACCACCCCTGGCTGCTGCACGACCATCTCGAGGAGGTCGCGGCCCTGGAGCTGGCCCACCCCGAGGCCCACAAGCTCAGGGCCGGCATCATCGCCGCTTTCGCCAACGACCATCACCATTCGCCAGATCCCGGCGAGCTCGCCGAGAAGATGCGCGGCGACCTCGAAAAAGGCGGATTTTTACAGCTTCTTCAACGGGTTGAGGGCGGGATCACCACCGCGGCAGTGTGGGGTGCCCGCGAAGGCGCGGCCAGGGACGACGTTCTCGCCACTTGGCATCAGCTGGTTGCCTTGCATCGGCAATGGCATTCACTACTTAGAGAGCTGAAAGACGCCGAGCTGGCCTTGGGAGAGGATCCCAGCGAGGCCAATTTGGCGTGGCTGCGTGACGTCAAGGCCCGGATGGCCGAGGTCGACGGCACCGAAGCCCTGATCGAGGGTTTTGGCGAGCTGTCGGGCCGGTTCCAGAAGAGCGTGTGATGAAAGAATCATGCGGACGGCCGGGGCCGCAACCGCTAAAAGACTCGCCAAATCTTGGGTTTGGCGGCAAAAACAGGGTTAATCGAGGCTTAACGGTCTTGTAGCACTTTGGCCCAGAGGCGGCCGCAGGCAGAACAGACGCGTCAGGAATGAATCCGCGCAATAGCTGTTGGCACTACACCTGCATCCGCTGCGACAAAGAAGCTGACGAAGCGTTAGGCAATTCCGGCGAGAGAGAGTTGGGGGTGGCGAGAGACATGCGCGCCGCCCTTTCCGTGTCGAGAGCTGCCGAAGCGAGAGCGTCGGGCAACAGGTTCATGTGAATTCACGCGGACGCGGCGAGCCGTCTGCATGAAGCGCGTTTAGGAGCAATGGATGGCCACCAAGGCAAAGACGCTGCAGGCGAAGGACAAGGAAAAGGACGACAAGGCAGCGGATGCGCCGGAGAAGGACTCCCAGGACGCGCCCTCGCCGTTGCTCGATCTGTCCGACGCAGCCGTGAAGAAGATGATCAAGCAGGCCAAGAAGCGCGGCTTCGTGACCTTCGATCAGCTCAACGAAGTCTTGCCGTCCGACCAGACCTCGCCCGAACAGATCGAGGACATCATGTCGATGCTCTCGGACATGGGCATCAACGTCACCGAAGCCGACGATAGCGAAGGCGAGGAGGAGAAGGACGAGGGCGGCGAGGACGAGACCGACAACGAGCTCGTCGAGGTCACCCAGAAGGCCGTCACCGAGGTCAAGAAGAGCGAGCCGGGCGAGCGCACCGACGATCCCGTGCGCATGTATCTGCGCGAGATGGGCACGGTCGAGCTGCTCTCCCGCGAAGGCGAAATCGCGATCGCCAAGCGCATCGAGGCCGGTCGCGAGGCCATGATCGCAGGCCTCTGCGAAAGCCCGCTGACCTTCCAGGCCATCATCATCTGGCGCGACGAGCTCAACGAAGGCAAGATTTTCCTTCGCGACATCATCGATCTCGAAGCCACCTATGCCGGTCCCGACGCCAAGGCCGGCATGAACAATGCGATGATCGCCGGTCCCACCGGCGAGAACGGCGAAGCGCCCGCCGAGGGTGGCCAGGCCGCAGCG
>NZ_JALBGZ010001001.1:0-1772 GCF_023006515.1 Bradyrhizobium sp. PRIMUS42 | reverse complement strand
CTGTTGCCGTGGGTGCCTGTCGCCTTCGGCGGCGGCATCGCGCTCTATTTCGCCGCCGATCATGAGCCGGTGCTGTGGGTTGTCGCGACGACGGCCGTCGCTCTCCTGCTCGGCGCGATCCTGTTGCGGCGGAGCCGGCTGTTCGCCCCGACGATCATGATTGCCGCGGTCGCGGCCGGCTTTGCCGTGGCGACCTGGAAGACGGCGCGCATCGCCCACCCGGTGCTGGCAAAACCGCTCTATTCGGTGGCGCTGTCAGGCTTCGTCGAGACCCGCGACATCCGCGAGCGCACCGATCGCTTCGTGCTGCGGGTCACCGCCATGGAGGCGCAGCGCAGCGACGTCAAGCTGGAACGCGTCCGCCTCTCCGTGCGCAAGGGCACGGCGCCCGAGGTCGGCAGCTTCGTGCAGCTCAAGGCGCGGCTGATGCCGCCGCTCTCGCCGGTGCGCCCCGGCAGCTACGATTTTTCGCGCGATATGTTCTTTCAGGGCATCGGCGCCTCCGGCTTCGTGATGGGCGCGATCACGGCTTCAATCCCGCCCGATGCCGGCGGCCTGCGGCTGCGCTATGCCGCTTTCATGCAGGGCCTGCGCGATGCGATCGACTCCCGCATCCGCTCAACGCTCGAGGGCGACAATCGTGCGATCGCGACCGCGCTGCTCACCGGGCGGCGCGATGCGATTTCCACGCCCGTCAACGACGCGATGTTCATCTCGGGGCTCGGACACGTTCTCTCGATCTCCGGCTATCACATGGCGGTTGTCGCCGGCGTCGTCTTCTTCGCGGTGCGCGCGCTGCTGGCGCTGGTCCCGGGCCTGGCGGTCGGCTTCCCCATCAAGAAATGGTCTGCCGGCGCCGCGCTGGTGGCGGCCGCGTTCTATCTGCTGCTGTCGGGTGCGGAGGTCGCAACGCAACGATCGTTCTTCATGACCGCGGTGGTGCTGATCGCTGTGATGGTCGATCGCCGCGCCATCACCTTTCGCACGCTGGCCGTGGCGGCGCTGATCGTGCTCGCGGTCGCGCCGGAGGCGCTGGTGCATCCGAGCTTTCAGATGTCGTTCGCGGCAACGCTCGGGCTGGTGGCGCTGGTGCAGATCGGCATGCCGAACCTGTTTGCCTCGCCCGATCATTCCGCGACAGCGCGCGTCGCACTGTGGGGCGGCCGCGAGATCGCGATGCTGTTCCTGGCCTCGCTGATCGCGGGGCTTGCGACCACGCCCTATGCCGCCTTCCACTTCCACCGCGTTACGCCCTACGGCGTGCTCGCCAATCTCGGTGCGATGCCGGTGGTCTCCGCGCTGGTGATGCCGGCGGGCTTGCTGGGATTGCTCGCGGCGCCCTTCGGGCTCGATGGCGTGTTCTGGTGGCTGATGGGGATCGGCATCGACTGGATGGTCGCGGTCTCGCGCTGGGTGGCGGCTTTGCCGGGCGCGGTCGGCCGCATCCCCGCGTTTGGTATCGCGCCGCTGATTGCGGCAAGCCTTGGGATCATCGTGATGGGACTGTTGCGCACGCCCCTGCGCTGGTGCGGTGCCATGGTGCTGCTGGCTTCCATCGCCTGGGGCCTGTCGGTACGCCAGCCCGATATCCTGATTGCCGGGGATGGCGCGAGCGTTGCGGTGCGCGGCGGGGACGGGCGGTTGCACCTGATCAGGACGGGCAAGGATAGTTTCCTGCTGAGGGAGTGGCTAGCGGCCGACGCCGATCCGCGCGATGCCGGCACTAGCGCGTTGGCCGAGGGCGTGTCGTGCGACGAGTCCGGATGCGTGAC
>NZ_JALBGZ010001000.1:0-1773 GCF_023006515.1 Bradyrhizobium sp. PRIMUS42 | reverse complement strand
ATCGCGGCGGCGACCGCGCGCGACCGGGTGACGAACCTGTTCGGCCAGCACGTTTCTCCGCAGGTGGTGGAGCGGCTGATGGCGGAAGGCACCAGCGGAGGCGGTGACGTCCGCCGCGTCGCGGTGATGTTCGTCGATTTCCGTGGCTTCACCGCCGGCGCGCAGTCGCGCACTCCGCAGGAAGTGGTCGACCGGCTGGACGGCGCCTTTGCGGTGCTGGTCGACATCCTCGACAAGCACGGCGGCATCGTGAACAAATTTCTCGGTGATGGTTTCCTCGCGCTGTTTGGCGCACCGCTGGAGGCCTCCGACGCCGCGCAGCGCGCGGTCGCCGCGGGCCGCGAGATGCTGAGCGCGATGGATCGCATCAACGCGCAGACGAGCTGGCCGCTTCGCATCGGCATCGGTATCCATTTCGGCGAGGTCGTCGCCGGCAATATCGGATCGCCGCGGCGCAAGGAGTACACGGTCATCGGCGACACCGTGAACTTCGCCTCGCGGCTGGAAGCGCTGAACAAGGAGTTCGGCTCGCAGCTCCTGATTTCGGCGACCGTGCGCGAGGCGCTGGGCGAGGCCGGCCGCGATGCGGTCGCACTCGGCGAGGTCGAGGTGCGCGGCTATGAACAGCCGGTGGCGGTGTTTCAGTTGGGGTAGCGCCTTCACCTGTAAGTAGCGTTTCGTTGAAGCGGAATCGCGCTCCGTTGAACGCGCGTGATGAAAGATCTTTGGTAGCTTTCGGGTCTCGCACAGTGGAAGCCGAGACATCTCGTCTTCCGAATGCAATCTGGAGAGAACCAATGACCCGAATGACCCTTGTTGCGGCCGCCTTGATCGCCGCCGCCGTCACCCAGACGCAAGCCGCATCGGCACGCCACATCGCCCCGACGCGCGCTGCCGCAACCCAGGTGACGACTGACTCCTGTGTCAGGGCGCCGGCCGAGGGCGCGTATGCGTCCGAGCCCTACAAGCAGCCACCCTGCCTGCCGAACACGGGGTCCTCGTACCCGTATTCCTACGCCTACTGACGATCGTGTGAGACGAGGCCGGGCTGGTGAAAAAATCTGCCAGCCCGGCGTCGCGAAAGTCTGCACTTCTCTGCCTCCAGCACCTCGTCACGATTGCTCCGATTGCTCCGAATTTTGGGGCATGACGAGCGATGTTGTCGGCCTGTAGACTGCCGGCGATGCGGCCGGTTGCGGCCGCGACTTGCATGAGGGATCGAAGATGCAGCGCCGCTACGTCACCGTCGACGTGTTCACCGACCGCGCCTTCGGCGGCAATCAGCTCGCCGTGGTGCTCGATGCCGGCGGGCTCACGACGGCGCAGATGCAGACGATCGCCACCGAATTCAACTATTCCGAGACCACCTTCGTGCTGCCGCCGCGCGACAAGGCCAATGATGCGGAGGTGCGCATCTTCACGCCTGTTAGGGAGATGCCGTTCGCAGGTCACCCCAATATCGGGACGTCCTTCGTGCTGGCGAGCCTCGCGAAGGAGCCGAAGCCTTGCCTGCTATTCGAGGAGAAGGCGGGACTCGTGCCGGTCGAGATTCGGAGAGAACAGGGAAAGGTGGTCAGCACCGAGCTGACCGCGCCGCAGCCGCTGTCGCGGCTTGCGCAGCTTTCCGCCGCGGAGGTCGCGTCCTGCCTCTCTTTGACGGCCGATGACATCAGGACCGATCACCACGCGCCACAGGTCGTCGGTGTCGGGACGCCCTTCGTGGTTGCGGAGGTGCGATCGCGCGAGGCGTTGCGGCGGGCCAAGCCCGATGCC